>CAYQJO010000034.1:22946-26830 GCA_964417785.1 uncultured Anaerolineaceae bacterium
GAACCGCGCAATATCGAACTGATCGTGCGGCTAACTGACGCACCGGACTGGTCGCATCCCAGTTTACCGCCCCAGGCCGAAGCGGGTTATGTGGATGCCCCGCCCGACGATCTGAACGATTACGCTGAATACTGCGGTCGGGTAGCCGAACGCTATAAAGGTCGCATCACCGCCTATCAAATTTGGAACGAACCCAATCTCAACCGGGAATGGGGCAACCAGCCGCCGGATGCCGAACGCTTTGTCGAGATGCTGCGCCTGTGCAGCGAAGCCATCCGTGCCGCCGATCCGTTGGCGATTTTGATCTCACCGGGCCTATCACCTACCGGCCAGCACGACAACATCGCCCACCGTGACGACATGTATCTGCAAGCCATGTACAATCACGGTTTTCAAAATTATGTTGATGTGGTCGGCGTCCATGCACCGGGGTTCGCTCCGCCAGAGTACGGCCCCGACGATGCCGAGAAAGATGGGCGCGGGCGCTGGGCGACCTTCCGCCGGGTAGAAGACCTGCGCAAGATCATGGTCGCCAACGGTGATGCCGCCCGCCAGATGGCAATCCTGGAAACGGGCTACACCACCGACACACAAAACCCGACCTATTCCTGGTTTGCCGTCTCCGAAGAGGAGCAGGCGGAACTGCTGGAACAGGCGTATACCTACGCTGCCGAAAACTGGCGGCCCTGGGTTGGTCTGATGTCGGCCATCTATCTCGCCAAACCCTTCTGGACGCCGGAAAACGAGGAGTTCTGGTGGGCGTTCAACGATCCTACCACCGGGCGCATGCGCCCGGTCTTCGCCGCACTGGCCCAGATGCCCAAATACTGCGACGACACCGTTATTCCACGCCGTGATCCATTGGAGTCTGCTTTTGCCCTCGAACACAACCCTTGCAATTAGCCTGTTCTTTCACCTGCTGGCGACCGTCGTCTGGGTCGGTGGGTTGATCGTCACCGCGTTGATGGTCTGGCCCGAAATACGCCGGACGCTGGAAAACTCCCCGGCGCTGTATACGCTGCTTAACCGGCTGCGCAAGCGCTTTATGCCCTGGGGCAATTTGAGCCTGGCTGTGCTGATCGTCACCGGATTGATCCAGATGTCGCTGGACGAGAATTACGGCGGCTTTCTCGATTTCAGCAACGATTGGAGCCGCGTTATTCTGTTCAAGCATATCGCACTGGTGGGCATGATAATCAGCGGTGCGATACTGCAATACACAGTCATCCCGGCACTGGAACGCACCAGCCTGCTGGTCGAACGTGGTAAAGGGGATGAAGACGTATGGGCGACCCTGCGACAGCGCGAGGTACAATTGACCTGGATCAACGTGATATTGGGAATTGCGGTGTTAGGCTTCAGCGCATGGGCCGGGACATTATAGGGCGAGTCCACTGCATGTTGTTCATGTGGCGGCATAACGACTATACTTAAGCCGTTGAATGGCACGCAAACAGGATTGCAGACTCATGCCTTTTTTCGATATGTCGCTGGACGAACTCCAGCAATACAAACCACCCCTACCGGAGCCGGCTGATTTTGATACCTTCTGGCAAGACACACTCAATGAAGCGCGTCAACACCCACTGGATGTTCACTTCGACCCGGTAGATTACGGGTTGAAGATGTTCGAGACCTACGATGTCACATTTAACGGCTACGGCGGGCAGCCCATCAAAGGCTGGTTCATCTTGCCAGCCTGGTCCAAGCCGCCACTGCCCTGTGTCGTCCGCTACATTGGCTATGGCGGTGGCCGTGGCTTCCCCATCGACTGGCTGACCTGGTCCAGCGCTGGCTATGCCACGTTTGTCATGGATACACGCGGTCAGGGCAGCGCCTGGAGTAACGGTGACACACCCGACCTCCCCGACGGTGCCAATCCTTTCGTCCCTGGCTTCATGACCCAGGGCATACTGGACCCCAAAACCTACTACTATCGCCGTGTCTACACCGATGCGGTCCGTGCGGTAGAAGCGGCGCGTGAACATCCTGCCGTTGACGGTGAACGCATCGGCGTGACTGGCGGCAGCCAGGGTGGCGGCATCACTGTCGCCGTCAGTGGATTGGTTCCCGATCTCGCGGTCAGTATGCCCGATGTACCGTTTTTGTCTCATTTTCGTCGTGCTGTTGGCCTGACGGACCGTCATCCCTATGCCGAGATTGTCACTTATCTTAAGACCCACCGCGACAAAGAGGCAACGGTATTCAACACATTGGATTATTTCGACGGTATCAACTTCGCCCACCGGATCAAAGCACCGGTATTATTTTCGACCGGGTTGATGGACATGACCTGCCCCCCCTCAACCGTCTTTGCCGCTTATAATCATGTCCAGGGACAAAAAGACATCAAGGTCTATCGCTTCAACGATCACGAAGGCGGCGGCAGCTATCATACCGTAGAACAACTTAAATATCTGGAAAGCATCTGGGGTTAATCGCATGTACAAAGGACTCTACGTTCTCGGCGAACGTGGATACAATCTGATTTATCGTCCGGTTGCCGACGCCATCGACTCTATGATCGAGATCGTCGGGCCATTACAGGAACCGGCCACACTTGACCGGTCCCTGCTCAAAGAGATCGACTTTCTGCTGACTGGCTGGGGCGGTCCATCCATTGACGCGGATTTCCTGGCCGCAGCCCCCAACCTCAAGGCCGTCTTCTACGGTGCTGGTTCGATCAAATCGGTGGTCACACCAGCGTTCTGGGAAGCCGACATCCCCATCACCAGTGCCGCTATCGCCAACGCTGAACCGGTCGCTGAGTTCACGCTGGCACAGATTTTGCTCTCGCTCAAAGGCATCTGGCACTATGTCCTGACCGCTGAGCGCACTGGTAAACGGGTTCCCAAAGACATCATCGCATTCCCTGGCGCATATGAGAGTACGGTGGGCCTCATTTCGTTGGGCATGATCGGTCGCCGGGTGGGCGAACTGCTGCAGAACTTCCAACTCAACATTGTCGCCTACGATCCCTTCGCCCAACCGGAGACCTTCGAGGTGATGAACGCCCGGAGTCTCGATCTGGACACACTGTTCCGGCAGGCGGATGTGGTCTCGCTGCACACTCCCTGGCTGCCCGAAACCGAAGGCATGATTACTGGCGAACACTTCGCCATGATGAAACCTAACGCGACCTTCATCAACACCGCACGCGGTGCGGTTGTGCGTGAGAACGAGATGATCGAAGCGCTGCGCCAGCGCCCTGACCTGTGGGCCATTATTGACGTCACCTATCCGGAACCGCCGGCACCCAATTCGCCGTTGTACACACTGCCCAACCTGGTCATAACACCGCATATCGCCGGGTCGCTTGATGCAGAATGCAAGCGGATGGGCGATACGATGGTGGCGGAAATGCAGCGCTTTATCGACGGCCAACCGCTGCGCTGGCAGGTACACAAGGAACAAATCGCAACCATCGCTTGAAAGGATCAATTGTGTTCTACTCAGGATTGCTATCGATCACCTTCCGCCAGCTTTCCGCTGAGGAGATTATCGGGCTGGTGCAGCAGGCGGGTTTGCAGGGGATAGAGTGGGGCGGCGATGTGCATGTCCCACACGGTGACACCACCCGCGCCCGTGAAGTCCGCCGTATGACCGAGGACGCCGGTTTGTGTCTGACGGCCTACGGCTCCTACTACCGCATCGCATCCGACCGGTCGCCCGAATTTGGTCCGGTCCTGGAGACCGCGGTGGAACTGGGCGTCCCCACCATCCGTGTGTGGCCGGGCGATATGGGTACCGACAAGGCTGACGAAGCCTACTGGGAGGCGGTCATAGCCGAGTCGCGCCAGATTGCCGATCAGGCCCAGGCTTCCGGATTGACCATCAGCTATGAATACCACCCCAACACCCTGACCGACACCGACGCCACCGCG
>CAYQJO010000035.1:0-26198 GCA_964417785.1 uncultured Anaerolineaceae bacterium
AGTTTTGTCGATGATATGAGCTACAAAGGTCTACACGAATTGCGGAAGAACCAAATCTACGAGATCATCGGAGAGCGTAAGTTCCATATCTCCCCAAAACCGATTCGTGACAAGGAAACCTACGAGGACTATATGGCACATGTTGAAGAACAGGACACTGATGCAGATCGTACATCCGGTAATCGTTGGACTGAAGCGGAGTTAGAAGCTTTGGCAGAAGCAGTAGAAAACGGGGTAACACAGCTAGAAATGGCAGCCGCATTACCCCATCGCTCATGGCAAAGGCATTAAAGTGCCGGAGACGGGCTTTCTTGCGCCTTCGGATACGTTTCTGGATTATCTGGAAGCTCACCCTGAAACTGCGGGAGCGATGTCCTTCGCAATTTCAAAGAATTACTCACGACAAAGAAAGACGAGAAGGACATGGCTCCGGCTGCGAACATGGGGATCAGCAGGCCCGCCATCGCGACTGGAATCAGGATGATGTTGTAGATGAACGCCCAGAAGAGATTCTGGTAGATCGTGCGCATGGTGGCCTTGCTCAACTGGATCGCCCGGACGACACCGCGCAAATCACCGCTCATCAATGTCACGTCCGCCGCTTCCATGGCGATGTCGGTACCCGTACCGATGGCAATACCTACATCGGCCTGCGCCAGGGCCGGCGCATCGTTAATGCCATCTCCGACCATCCCCACCCGATTACTACCGGACTGAAGCTGCTTTACTGCGTCGGTCTTATCACCGGGCAGCACCTCAGCCACCATCCGATCAATACCGACTTCGCCGGCAATCGCCTCTGCCGTCTGGCGGTTGTCGCCCGTAATCATGACCACTTCCAGTCCAGCCGCCTTGAATGCCGCCACCGCTTCCCGCGAACCTTCTTTGACCGTATCCGCAATACCGATCACACCGGCAACAGCACCGTCAATGGCGACCACAATGGCTGTGCGGGCACTGGATTGCAGACGATCAATACTATCATGTACCATTGCCAGATCGAATCCTTCCTCCTGCAAGAAGCGCGGACTGCCAACCACAACAGCACGGTCCTCAACCTGAGCGCAAATACCGCGTCCAGCAACGGCCTCGAATCCCACTGGTTGAACCAGCCTGACACCTTCCGATTTGGCATAGGCCACAACCGCCTGTGCCAGCGGATGCTCACTGCCCCGTTCAGCACTGGCTGCCAGCCATAATACATCATACTCAGACATACCACCCACCGGAACCACATCCGTCACTGACGGTTCGCCGCGTGTAATCGTCCCGGTTTTGTCCAGCGCAATCACATCCAGACGCTGCGCACTTTCCAGCGACTCACTGTTCTTGAACAGCACCCCCATTTCGGCCCCACGCCCGGTACCGACCATGATGGCAGTCGGCGTCGCCAAGCCCAACGCACACGGGCAGGCGATGACCAGCACCGCGATGGTGTGCAACATCGCCTGAGTAAACGCAATTTCACCGATGAACAACCAGCCAATGAAGGTCAACGCAGCCAACCCGATCACTACCGGCACAAAAACCGCCGAAACCTGGTCGGCGACCCGCTGAATCGGCGCTTTCGATCCCTGTGCTTCCTGGACCAGACGAATAATCTGTGCCAGTGCCGTCTCCGCACCGACATGTGTCGCTTCGATCACCAGTCGCCCCTGCTTGTTGACCGTACCGCCGATCACTTCAGCACCGACGGCCTTGTTCACCGGCATACTCTCACCCGTCAACATCGACTCATCAACCGATGATCGTCCATCAACGATTACGCCGTCTACCGGCATCCGTTCACCCGGACGCACAACCAGCAAATCACCGGCTGCCAGATCATCCACCGGCACGGTCACTTCGTCCTCACCGCGCAGCACGGTGGCCGTGCGCGGCGTGAGTCCCATCAGTTTCTTGATCGCCGCACTGGTGCGTCCCTTTGCCCGTGCCTCCAGCAGCTTACCCAGCGTAATAAGCGTTAGAATGACCGCCGCTGACTCAAAGTAGTCATCCTTGCCAACCACATCGGAAAAACCGAGAAGAATACCCAGCAAAACAATAATGCCGTAGAAATACGCAGCGGAAGACCCCATCGCGACCAGGACATCCATATTGGCCGTACCATTACGCAGTGATTTGTAACCACCGACAATGTACTGCTTGCCCAGGATCGCATAGACCGGTGTCGCCAATGCACCAAACACAAACAGCCAGTAATCGTCCATCAACCAGGGCAGCGCATCCATGAAGAAATGGCGAGACATGCTCAAAATCACCAACGGCACGGTGAAAATCGTACCGATGACCACCAGACGCTTTTGTCGTTGGATTTCCGCCTCACGGGCGGCGCGTTCAGCGTCTTCGGGTATATCCGCATTCGATGTATCCACCACACCGTAACCAGATCGCTCCACCGCTGCGATTAGATCACTGCGACGTACCGAGCCCGGTAGATAAACCACCGTCGCTTTCTCCGTCGCCAGATTAACCTGGACATCGATCACACCTTCAGGTTTGCGCAGCGCCCGATTAACATTGCGCTCACAGGCGGCGCAGGTCATGCCAGTAATGGGCAGATCAACCGTCGCCGTCGCCACACCGTAACCGGCTCGCTCGATTCGGTCGATCAAGTCCTGAACTTGCGCCCGCGCCGGGTCAAAGCGAACTCGAGCGCGTTCGGTCGCCAGATTGACCGCCGAGTCTTCAACACCCTCTACTTTTTTGAGCGCCCGCTCCACATTGCGCGAACAGGCAGCACAGGTCATACCCGTAACAGGCAGGTCCAACTCAGTCATAGTACACCTTTGTTTTACTTAACATGTGTATATTACCGGAAAACACCTGATGAAGGATGCGCAGATTGGCGGGTTATTGACGGATTTGCTGGCGGATGACCTCGATAATGGCTTCTGGCGTACCATTTTTCTGAAGGTGAACGTTTGCGCCAGCCGTCAGTAGCTGCGCGACAGCCTGTGGGCTGGCATGACTGCTGAGGAGGATGATGGTGATGTGAGGGAAGCGCTGGCAAATCTCCTGGACAATATGCGTCGCTCCATAATCGGGTACCGCCGGGTCCAGTAGCAGCACATCCGGTTGATGCACAGCGCACAGTTCGAGCGCTTCGCTGCCATTGGAGGCGTCGCCCACAAACAACAGATCGTCGAACGAGTCAATCAAGAGCTTAAGCCCACGACGCACCTGTGCATAATTGTCGGTAACCGCAACACGAATCATCATTCCTTAATGTTAAAACAAATGCAGGAAGTTGACCTCGTGCATCAGGCTGGTTCCAATGACCTGACCAGATGGATTAACCAGATTACTGATCGATCAAATTATGCTGCATCGCAATGGCTACCGCTTCCGTCCGGCTGGCGGCATTCAACTTGGAGAGGATGCTGCTCACATGGAATTTGATCGTTGCCGGACTGAGCGTCAGTTTCGAGGCAATCTGCCGGTTGGTCAAACCATCGACCATAAAGTGCAGAATTTGCTGTTCGCGCTCGGTCAGGCGAAAATGACGGGTATGATGGTCGGCTCGTGCTTTCGTCCGCAGTAAGGCCTGTATAGTCTCCATTGTAATGACCGGCTTACCGGCATGGGCATCACGGATGGCCTCGACCAATTCATCGGTGGTATCGTCTTTGAGCAAATAACCGATAGCCCCTGCCTGAAGCGCTTCCAGCACCAGATCATCCTCTCTAAAGCTGGTGAGTGCAATCACAGCGCGGGCTGTCTCCTGCTGCAATATCATGCGAATCGCCTCGACACCGTTCATCTCCGGCATCTTCAGATCCATCAACACGACATCAGGTTTCACTGTGTCACACAATGTGACCGCTTCCAGACCGCTGGTCGCCTGTCCCACAATTTCAAGGTCTTCAAACGAATCCAGAAACGTCGCCAGACTGCTCCTTACCATGTTGTGATCGTCCACGATAACAATCCGAATCATGCCCTCCACTCCACTTCAATCGTTGTACCGCTCCCTATCTGGCTGATGATTTCCAACCGTGCGCCGATGTTCTCGGCACGCTCCCGCATGATCTTCAACCCCATATGATCGCCCATCACCGCCGCGGGATCAAATCCGCGACCGTCATCCATTACTGACAGATATGTCTTGCCTTCATCATGCCACAGCCTGACCTGCACGCGCTCGGCCCGCGCATGTTTATACACATTGTTGAGCGCTTCCTGCGCCACCCGATAGAACGCAACCTTAACCGGTAATTGCAAATCGTCGCCAGGCTCAGCTTCCACAACGATCTCGGCTTCTGTCCGACCGCTGAACGCATCGCCTAACTGCTGCAAGAGCCGGTCCAGCGCGGTTTCAGCCAGTGTTTCGGGCCGGAGTTCAAGCAGCAGTGTGCGCATCTCGGCCAGCGCCCCCCGCGTCAGTTGATTGAGCTGCTGCAATCCGGAACCAATTTGCTCCGGGTCACGCTCATGCAGACGCAGCAGCGTTTTTGCCACGACATTGGCGGAAAACAAAGTCTGCGTTACCGCATCGTGTAGATCACGTGCAATGCGCTGGCGTTCTTCCAGCGCGGCCAGTTCACGCGCCTGCTGGTAAAGACGTGCATTACGAATGGCGACCGCCGCCTGATCGCAGAACACGCTGAGAATCCCCAGTTCGGATTGCTCGAAAGCATCATGCTGCAAACTGAGTATGTTGATGAAGCCGATAACCGTCTCCTCATTAATCACCGGTGCGCCCATATAGGCACGCACCCAGCGGGGTTTATCACGATGCGGCCAATCGGGATAATCATGCAGCCGATTGACCAGAATCGGACGCTGTTCTTCGGCCATTCGCTGCAAATAATCGACATCCTGCACCCTCAGCAATACATTATCTGCCTGCTCCGGCAAACGAACCTGTTGCCCTCCTTGAGCGCGGACAATATGAACCTCACCTGCATCCAGCAGCATGACCGTCACCATATCCGAAGAGATGACAGTCTGTACACTGGACAATATATAGTCCAGCACCACATCCAGGTCCAACGACCGGTTCAATGCGGTGGCGCTTTTCCGCAGCGCTTCCGCCAGCAGGCGTTGGTGGCGCTCCGCGAGGCGGGCCTGCCGCAGTTCCACCGTCCGCTGCTCAACATGCATTTCTAACGTATGATTGGCCTGTTGCAATTTATGCTCAGCCTGCAACTGTCGGGTTACATCAATACCGATGGACCAGGAAGCCCAACCCGGAACCGGGAACTCACGCGATATGTTCGACCAGTAGATGGTTTTTTGCGAACCATCCTTACAGGTCACGCGCCACTCAAGATCACGGAAATTGTTGCCCTGTGCAGTCATGTGGGCCAGCACCTCACGGCTATAATCCGGGTCCGGAGACAGCAGTTCAAGCGCGTTTGGATTGCCGATGATTTCATCCGCCGTGTATCCGGTCAGGCGCTCGCCCTCTTTGTTCCATACTATAAATAGTTGGTTCTCATCGAAGGCGTTCATGACGACCGGCATATTCTGGATGACCATCCGCATTTGCTCTTCGCTGCGCTTGAGGGCGTCCTCAGTCTGGCGGCGCTCGGTGATATCCTCCCCCGAATCGATCACGGCGGTCACACGCCCATCCACATCACGCATCACCGTATTGCGCCATGCGATTAACCGTTCTTCACCGGATCGCGTAACGACAGAATTCTCGAAGTATTCCGCTATCTCAACATCCCCCGCCACCAGTTGACTGAATATCTGCCGTACATCGTCCCGGTTGCGTTCATGAACAAAACCAAACCAATCACACCCCAGCAGTTCAGCCTCGGTATAACCGAGAATCTGGCACCCGCGCTGGTTAATACGCTGAATACGACCATCGGTGTCCAACACCAACAGCATCACCGCCACCAGGTCCAGGTAGGTTTGAATGCAGTCGCGCTCCTGGCGGAGTTCATCTTCCAGCCGTTTCAAGTCAGAGATGTCTTTGATGACAGCAATCGCATAATCCAGATCGCCGTCCTGGTTGAATACGCTTGAAGCCGTCAGCGTTGCCCATAAATATTGGCCGTCTTTGCAAATATAGCGCTTGATGCGTTTGATCGAGTCCGTCTCGCCGCTGACCAACTGCCGGAACGCTGCCATATCCAGAGCGATGTCATCTGAATGAGTCAAATCGCCGAAGTGCATACCGCGCAACTCCTGGCGCGTATAGCCTAGAATCCGGGCGAAGGTCGGATTGACATGTCGCAGGTAGCCTCCAGGAGTCACATGGGCGATACCGACTGCCGACCGCTCAAATGTCGCCAGCAACGATTGCTGGCTCAGGGCCGTCTCGACCGCCTCACGATGTGCCAGTTCACGCCGCATCAGCCAGTACAGCAGCGCGGTGGTCACACCAACAAAGCCCAGGCCCTTAAGGATGTTGAAGTAAACTGTATCGATTGATGTCGCTTTGAGGACTGCCAACAAGAGCGTATCGGAGAAGACAATCCACAGCGCAGCGGAGACAAAATAGACAGCACTGAGACGTACTTCCGGTCTGTTCATCGGCTAGGATTCCGTCAGGGACAGATACCCCTATTATGGCCCGACTGGCCGTACAAATCACAGATGCGATTTTAGCTCATTGTAAGTGGGCGCGGCGGTTGCCCCACCAACACCCGTCACCGAGAGACCGCCACACACATTGCCATAACGGGCGCATCGCGCCAACGAAGCCTGCTCGACCACATATCCCAATAGGAATCCAGCGTTGAAACAATCACCTGCGCCAGTTGTATCCACCGGCTCACCGACAGCGATTCCCGGCACATGAAAGGTCTTGCTTTCTGCTGCTACCCATGCACCCTGTGCGCCGTCTTTGACCACAACAACCGGCACCTGCTGCACCAACCGCACAAGGGCTTCCGCCAGCGAATGGGTCTCCGCAACGATCCGCGCCTCACGCGCATTGGGCATAAAGACATCGACCAACGACATCGCATCCCGGCAATCACAGGGGTGATCCAGCATTGGGCCATCCTGGCAGTCCATCGACACAGTAGCCCCCTTAGCACGGACCAATTCAACCAGGGGTTCCAGTTCGTCACGATGCAGCATACCACCAACATGAACATGCCGATAATCGTACTGCTGCAAGACCTCCGGCCAGTGGCCGCGCCGGTCGCCTTCGGCGTCGATCTGCGTGATGAACGCCCGCTCACCCTCAAACGGGACCGCCGTCGTCACGCGCCGGTAGGGATGGTCCAGTACCTTCGCCAAAGACAGGTCTACCCCTTCAGCCTGCGCCAGACCATAAACATATTGGCTGTAGTAATCGTTGCCGAAAAGCGACGGCCAGCCAACCTTCACACCCAGTCGGGTCATGGCGACAGCGGTGATGAACATGGCACCGCCAGTCGTTACAAGATCATTGGCATAGACTTCACAACCAAGCTTCGGGAAGCGCGTGAGGCCAGTGAAAATCTGGTCAAAGAAATAATCGCCCAGGCAAATGACATCGTATATCACTAACGCTTCACTCCCGACATGGCAACCCCCTCAATGAAATACCGTTGCAGCAGCAGGAACATCACCACCATTGGCAGTGTTGCGATCACCGATCCCATCATGACCAGATTCCAGGGCGTGCTGCGTTCTCCCTGCAACAGACTGATCCCCACTGTCACCACGCGGGTCTCCGGCGAACTGGTCGCCACCAACGGCCATAGGAAGTCGTTCCAGGCCGCCTGTACTGTAATAACGCCAAAAGCGGCCAACGCAGGCAAGGACAGCGGCAGCACAATCAACCACAAAATCTGCAAGGGATTGGCCCCATCGATTTCTGCGGCTTCCTCAAGCTCAATCGGAATCTGCATAAACGCCTGCCGCAGCAAGAACAGTGCAAACGCGCTGAAGAAGTTGGGGGCAACCACGGCGAACAAGGTGTTCAAGATGCCCAGTTCGCGCACCACCAGATATTGCGGGATCAGAATGGCCTGATACGGCACCATCAGCAAACCCAGGCACAGCGCAAAAATCAGATTACGGCCAGGGAAGCGAAAGCGAGCAAATCCATAGGCCGCCAGCGAGCAAAACAAAAGCTGCGCGATCACGCGACCGGCAGTAATCAGAAACGAGTTGAACAGGTACCGATTGAAGTATTCTGAGGTCTCATATAACCCCTCGAAATTGGCAGCACAGGCCGGATTTTCCGGCAACCAGCGGATCGGCACCCGGTTGAGTTCCTGCGGCGGCTTACATGCCGTCGACGCCATCCACACAAAAGGCAGGATCATCACTACAGCACCGACGACCAATATCGCCAGCATGCCAAACCGGCTCCCTCTGCTCAGATCAAGGTGGTCAGGACGCGCATCGACCTGCGGCTTCGCCCTCACATTTGCCATTACCGCGCCTCTCCCGACTCGTAGTAGACCCAGTTGCGCTGGAAGCGTAGTTGGAACACCGTCACTGCCATAATAATCAAGAACAGAGCCACCGCCACTGCTGACGCATAACCAAATTCTGAGCGTACAAAACCGCTGCGGTACATGAGATAGGTCAATGTTGTAGCGCTGCCGCCCACTCCACCGGGGACCGTTCGAGCCGTCATGATGAACACCTGATCGAAAATCTGGAAACCCTGGATAATCGCCAGCACCATCACCAGAAATGTCGTTGGTGACAGCATCGGCAGCGTGACGTAACGAAGCTGGTGCCAGCGGTTCGCCCCGTCAATAATGGCCGCCTCGTATAAGACACGCGGTATCGTTTGCAATCCAGCCAGAAACAACACCATATCAAACCCCAACCGCTGCCAGACTGCGACCGCTGCAATCGGAATCAACACCAGATCGGGACGGGTCAACCAGCGGACATCGGTGAAGCCAAACGGACCGATAAACGCCTCCAACAAGCCATAGGTCGGCTGGAAAATCCAGGCCCACACCACCGAGGCCGCAACGGTCGATGTCACCACTGGCAGAAAATAGATCACCCGCAGCAGATTACGACCGTAGACACGCTGGTTGAGCATCAACGCCACCGACAGCGCCAGAAAAATCTCCAGCGGCACAATCATGACCAGCAGCGTCAGCGTGTTTCGCAGCGCTTGCCAGAAACGGTCGTCTTCACTGAGGCGCACAAAGTTGTCTAAAGCGATGAACTCCGGCGCACGGATACCGTTCCATTCCAGCAGCGACGTGACGAACGCAATCAACACCGGCAGACCGAAGAAAAGGAAAAGTCCCAGGGTATTGGGCAGAATCAGACCAATTCCCCACGCAGCACGGCGGCGCGACCGGGGGGTTTTTCCGAGTACATTAAGTAGGGTCATCGGGTGGTTGGGGCGCGGCAGTGCCGCGCCCTACCCTTCTATTGTATATCTACTGCATATTCTCGATTTCGTTGTTGATGAAATCGCAGGCCATCTCAGCAGCGTCCTCAACCGGGACTTCAAGATCGAAGATGTTGACAATCAACTCGCTGTTGACGACGTCCCAGATTTCCGCAAACAGAGTCACACCCTGCGAGTCGCGGGTCGCATCCACATACACCTGAGCATTCTTGCCAGCATCCGCGAACGAATCCACCCAGATTTGTTGCAGAGCCGGGCTGGGGTTGGCCGGGGCCACACCACCAGCTTCGGCGAAGAAGCGCTGGCCTTCATCGCTGACCAGGAACAAAACCAGATTAGCCGCCAGATCGGGATTATCGCTGTTAGCAGCGGCCACATAACCGACAGCGTGAAGCTGCGAACGGCTGATCCCGGTCTCCGGATTCATGGGGATGGGCGCGACGTCCCAGTCGAAGGTCAACTGCTCAATGGCACTGGGAAGTTTCCAAGAACCTGCTGTGACCATCGCCACGCGCTCTGAGGCGAACATATTGAAGGCATCATCAGCCGAAGCACCGCCCATATCAGAGACGGTCGGCATGTAACCGGCATCTTGCAGGTCATTCAGGAAATTGAGTGCGGCCAGGTTGCCCTCGCTGGTGAGTGTACACTCCGTGCCATCAGCAGAAACCACCGGCGACTCACCGGTCGAGGAAATCCAGCTACCGAAACCGGCCTGGAACTCAGCATAAGCGGCGGCACCGTAAACACCTTCATCGGCATTGGTCAGGGCTTCGGCAGCGGCGGCGAAATCATCCCAGGTCCAGTCGGCGTTAGGATAATCGAGGCCAGCGACATCGAACATATCTTTGTTGTACATCAGCGCGATAGTGTCCCAGTTGACCGGGCCGGCGTACAGGTCGCCGTCATCGCCCACACGGTAGGGGTTCACCATACCGGCACCCCACAGGGTGGTGTCGATACCGGCCTCATCATAGTAGGGTTGCAGGTTCAGCAGAACCTCATTCTCAGCATAGAAACCAAAGAACACCTGCGACATATTGAACACATCCGGCAGATCACCACCAGCAGCGTTCGTCCGCAGCAGGTCCCAGTAGTTACCCCAGGGCTGCTGTATCAGATCAACCTCAGCGCCGGGGCAGTAATTTTCTTGCCAGACCTCAATGGACTCACCGATAATCTCCTGCCAGTTTTCGTCCCAGACCCACATGGTCAACTCGCCAGGTTCTTCACATTCCTGCGGCGCGATCACCAGGTCGTCCTGGGCCGTCAACGGCACCGACAGGACCAAAACAAGCAGCAATGCAAGTGTCACCTTTTTTAAGAGCATTTCGATTACCTCTCCTCTCTAGTTGTGTAGAAAGACTATACCCATATAGAGATCAATTTTCAATGCGCAGAGGCCGGGTGCCGTTTAGTGTGACAATTAACGACATCCCCATATCGGCAAAGACCGCCATCCACATGGTTACACCGCCGCCGAGCGCCAGCAGCAGGAACAACATCTTCATGAAAAAAGTTAATCCGATGTTCTGGCGGATCAAGCGCCGGGCAAACCGCGATACCCGCACAGCGAAGGGCAGTTGGCGCAGGCCATGTGCCATCAGCACCACATCTGCCGTCTCCAACGCCTGGGCGCTGCCAGCACCCCCCATCGCAATACCAACATCGGCTGCCGCCAGAGCTGGCGTATCGTTGACGCCATCCCCAACCATCGCTACTGGCTTCTGTGGCAGCGTCTTCACCGCGTCCACTTTGTCTTCCGGCATCAAGTTGGATCGATACGCCGTCAGTCCAATGGCTTTGCTGACCGCCGCCGCTGCTGTCGCGTTATCGCCGGTCAGCATAACCGTCTCAATTCCGAGGGCGTTTAACTGCCGCACGACCTCACGACTCTCATCACGCACCTGATCGGCCACGCTGATATAGCCGCGCACCCGGTCGCCGTCGTGGACCATCATGGTCGTCTGGCCCTGCGCCTCCACCGCATCCACTTTCTGGCATAAGTCCTGCTGGTGCGGAAATGCACGGTCAAAGTAAGCGTGACTGCCGACCGTAACCGCGTGGCCGTTTACCCGTCCCTGGATACCCTGACCAGCCATATTCTGGACGTTCTCCGCCGCCGCGTAGCAACCTTCCAGGTGGCGATCTCGCGCTGCCGTCATCACTGCATCGGCCAGCGGGTGCGTGCTGCGCCGCTCCACTGCCGCCGCCAGCGCCAGGACATCCTCGCAGTTGGCACACCAACCGGCGTCCTGCTCGCACTCCAACGAGCGCACTGCCTGGACCGCCGGACGGCCTCGCGTCAGTGTGCCGGTCTTATCAAATGCGATGGCACGAATACGCCCCAATGTCTCCAGGTGGATACCCCCTTTTATCAACACACCCTGCCGTGCTGCCGCCGTAATGGCACTGATGACCGTCACTGGCGTGCTGATGACCAGCGCACACGGACAACCGATCACCAGAATGGTCAGCGCACGGTAGAGCCAGCCGCGTGTATCCGGTGTATCCAGGAAGGGCGCACCGACAATCAGCGGTGGCAGAACCGCCGCCAGCAAGGCCACTATCACTACCGCCGGAGTATAGTAATGGGCAAAACGGTCGATGATCCGCTGGCTGGGGGAGCGGGCGCTCTGCGCTTCTTCCACCAGTTCGATGATCCGGTTCAGCGTGTTGTCCTGGACGGTGCGCGTGATACGAACGGTCAGCCCACCTTCCTGGTTGAGTATCCCGGCGAACACCGTATCGCCAGCAGTCTTGTTCACCGGCATGCTCTCGCCCGTAATGGTCGCCTGATTCACACTGCTACGGCCTTCGATCACCTCACCATCGCTGGGGATTTGCTCGCCGGGTTTAACCAGCACACGATCCCCCATGCACAAATCATCGACCGCGATGACGGTTTCTGTTCCATCATCGTCCAGGCGAACCGCCTGCCGGGGCTTGAGTGCGACCAGACTGCGCAAACTATCACGGGCGCGGTCGGCAGTATATCCTTCCAGCGCTTCACCGATGGCGAACAGGAAGATCACCGTCGCCGCTTCCAGATACTCCCCGATGACGATTGCACCCACAGCGGCAATGATCATCAGGAGATTGATGCTGAATTCGCGGCTAATGCGCAGGGTGTTGATTCCGCTGCGGGCAATGGGATAGGCCGCTGTTGCCATCGCCAAAACGTAGACCAGACTGACCAACGCTGTATCCGTCACAATATCCAGCCCCAGCGCCAGTAGAATCATCGCCCCGCCAGCCAGCGCCAGCCGTGTCTCGTTGCGGTTGACCAGATGATCGCAGAATCCCAGGACCCCGCCGCGACGTTTCGGCATGACTATTTCCTCGGTTGAGATCGATTTGCCCAGGGCCTGTACTCGCTCACGCAGGGTCTCGATGGGAACATCCCCGTCCAGACGCATCTTGCCGCTGGTGAAATCGACGCGCACAGCGTTGACTCCATCCAGCCGAGCCACCGCTGTCTCGACTTCTCTGGCACAGTTGGCACAATCCATATTGCCGATGTGAAAAGTTTGCTCAGTCATTGATACACCGTATCATCATAAACAATTCATAGTATATCTATATTACATCCACCTCACTGAACGCACCACCGCCAATCGGCCTATTCGTTGTCCAGGCCCAACCAGTTACTCGCCTGATCGCTCACCTCGGCATATATCTTTCCCAGGTCCCGGTTAGGCGGCGCTCCCAACTGACGATAGACGAATGGCTCACCGGCTTTGACTGGCATCGACCGGACCAGTCGCCCGACCGATGCTTGCCAGAATGTCTCAACATCCAGCGGCGGGTTGTTGGCTGCCTGCGTCGGTTCTGGCTCGTGTGTCCCGCCCCGATGCTGACGCAGGGTCGATAGGACTGCCTCGCGACTGCGCCCACGCAGATGAAATGCCACAAACGGGTTCGCATCCAATTGTTCGGCCACCAGATAGTAGAGGGCAGCGGCGTGTTTACACGGCTCACCCCAATCCGGGCAGGAACACTCAAACATGATGTCGCGGTGGTCGCGTGGAAACAGCGACAGGCCTACCCCCTGAAACACCCCTTCGATGTCACCCGGCATCTCCCCGGCCAGCAGTTTTGCAGCATAAATCGCCTGCTCCGACAACGCTTTTAGCGCCCGCTCCCATTCCTCATCGTCGAAAATCTTGAAATGCACCGCCGTCCGGTAGGGTTTAGACCGTGACCCCTGTACATCGGCATAGATCATCCCGTGTTCGATTTCGAGCCTGAGTACCGACCCATTGCGGGCATAGCGCTTGCCGCGATCCAATCGCCCACCGTGACCAAGTCGCTCCATTGCTTGAACCCACTGCTGTCCCCACCACTGCACCCCAATCGGTCCACGCCGGCTGACGGCTCGAACCGGTCCGTCAATCACAATGGCATCCGCTGCGATCTTGTGGTCGCTCAGCGTATAATCATCGTCATCGATTTCATCGTCATCGTAGTAGTACCAGCCCATGTCGTTACCTCACCGCCTCCTGGCGCAGCGTGACCAGATCGCGCAAATCGGCGTCGCTCAACTCGGAGAGCCAATTCTCGCCACTGCCAACGATCTGATCCGCCAGCGCCTGCTTGTGTTCGATCAACTCGTCTATGCGCTCTTCCAGAGTACCGAGACAGATAAACTTATGCACCTGGACATTCTTCTGCTGACCGATTCGGAAGGCCCGGTCGGTCGCCTGATTCTCGACTGCCGGATTATACCAGCGGTCGAAGTGAAACACATGGTTCGCCGCCGTCAGGTTCAAACCGGTACCACCAGCCTTCACTGAGAGCAGAAATACCGGTGGGCCACCGGCGGATTGAAATATCCGCACCATATCTTCGCGCTTCTTGGGTGGCGTACCACCGTGTAGAAACAGCACCTCATCCACAAAGTATTCACGCAAAAACGGCTGCAAGAGATGCCCCATCTCGGCGTACTGGGTGAAAATCAGCGCCCGCTCATCCACCTCGCGGATTTCCTCAATCATCTCCACCAGCCGATTCAATTTGCCGCTGCGATCCACCAGCGTGGTACCGGCCCCCTCCTTGAGGAATTGCGCCGGATGATTGCAAATCTGCTTGAGCCGGGTGAGCATACGCAGGATATTGCCGCGCCGCGCCATGTCTTCTTCAGCGCCTTCAATAGCCTCCATCTCCTCACGGACCGCAGCTTCATACAGGGTAGCCTGTTCTGCTGTGAGATCGCAATAGACCTTGTTCTCGAATTTCTCCGGCAAATCCTGGATGACTTTGGGATCGGTCTTCAGACGTCGCAGGATAAACGGCGATGTCAATTTCTTCAGTTGCTGCGCGGCCTCATCGTCGCCATAGCGTTCAATCGGTGTGGCAAACGTCGATTTGAAAGCACGATGCGATCCCAAATAGCCCGGATTGAGATACTGGAAGATCGACCACAACTCGCTAAGACGATTCTCTACCGGTGTACCCGTAAGGGCCAATTTGTGATCCGCCTGGATTGTCCGGGCCACCTGCGCCTGTTTGGTGGAGGGATTCTTGATGTTCTGGGCTTCGTCGAGTGTCATGGACGACCATTCGACTGTTTGAAGAATGTCCAGGTCACGGCTTAGAAGTGCGTAGCTGGTCAGCACCACATCCACATCACCCACCGCACGGGCAAAGGCATCCGCGTCTTTCAGGCGGTCGGCCCCCTGGTGTTTCATCACTTTGAGCCGGGGCGCAAACCGGGCGATTTCATGGCCCCAGTTGCCGACCACCGACGTCGGACACACCAGCAGCGCTGGCTGTTTCACATCCAGTTGTTCGCGTTCATACAGCCAGAATGTGATGGTTTGCAGCGTCTTGCCCAGACCCATATCGTCTGCCAGACACGCCCCCATCTTCATCTGGCGCATTTGTACCAACCAGCCATAGCCGCGCTCTTGATAGGGCCGAAGATCAGCCTTGAGCGTCTGCGGCAACGGCGGCACCTCGGCCCGTTCCGGCTCCTGAATCTGCTGGAACATGTCGTCGAGCCAGCCTTCGACCTCCATGCCCTCGATCTCGATACCGTCCAATTCCGGGGCATCACCCGTCGCCTGCATCTTGAGGGCGTCCATCACATCCATCTCGCCCGCAGCGGTCTGCTCAAAGAACTTGAGCGCCGCTTCGATCTGGTCGGGATCGAGCGCCACCCACTGCCCCCTATAGCGCACCAACGGCTGCTTGAGCGCCACCAGTTCCTCGAACTCAGCCCGGCTGATACGCTCTCCGCCCAGCGACATCTCCCACTGGTAGTTCAGCAGCGTGTCGCTGGTGAGAATACCGGTCGGTTCAGGGGTCTTTCCGCGCAATCTGGCTCTGGCTTTGATCTTCGCCCGTCGTCCCCACCAGTTCGGCACCAACACCGCGAACCCGTTGGCTTCTAACAGCGGCAGCGCATCCACCAGAAACGCAAATGCTTCATCGCGATCCAGTTGAACACCGACAGGCTGATTGGTACGCAGACTGCGTTCTATCGGAGGGAACACCCGCGAGGCCAGACCAAGCGCCGCCAGAAGCTTCTCCTCCGGATGGTGGAATCGCTGTCCCAGATAGCCCTGCGTCCAGACCGTCTCTGCCTCCACCAGCAAACTAGGATCATCCGTCGCCTGCAACAGATAGCCCAGCGGCCAGAATTCGTCATCTTCTGACGGTTCGCTCAAACGGAAGCATACCCGGAAGGCACCACCACCGGCATCCAGCGCCGCCCATTGTTCCCAGGTCCGATGCAGACGCATCAGTTCCCGCTCCGGCCCGCGCATGATCGGATCATCACCGGTCAACGCTCGCAGCCAGGGATGTTTGGGAAGGCGTTCGCCCGCGTAGCATTCGCGAACGAACGTATCGGTCGCTATATCCAGAAAATGTTGCAGCAACTCCGCCGGTGCCATGACCGCGTCCAGTTCATCCACTCTGGCCCGACACACAGGCGGCATATTCTCGACCATTTGCGCCAGTAAATCGGCATCTGGTCGCGCCTGCCACCATGCCCGGTACTGCGTTCCCAGCTTATCGATTACCGGGAGATAACGTCCCTCAACCAGTCCGTTCATCACCAGCAGCGCGGACTGCTGCCAGAAGGCAAAATCCGCGCCATAGACAAATCCGCGTAGATCATTGGGCAGTTGCAGCATGCAGTCCAGCATATCGGAGACATTGAGCAGCATGCATTCGATGTCCCAGGCCAGCAGTTCCAGCGGTGAGTCCAGGCCCTCCATTCCCGCCGACATCGCCTCGGAAGACGGTTGGACTTGCTTACCGAATCCGGGCAACCAGAACGTAAACGCCCCGCCCTCCGGAGAAGCATCTGTGCTGAAGCGGTCCAGATAGCGTAGGAGATGGCTCATCGCAAGCGGGAAAGAATGCGGTGCGGTTTTACCACGCCGACCTTTGCGATACTGCGGCTTGATGCCCGTATCTTCACCCCACATTGCGAACAGGTTTTTATCGGGCAACCAGGTTCCGTGAATAACATGCATTTTAACTGGTACTCATCTAAAGTTTACGCTCATTTAACATCTCCAATCTTTACTTGCTGCGGGTTCACTCCTATGCTGTGAGTGTTTTGATTGCAAGCAACGGGTGAAAGTCATGATAAACGTAGAAAGTCTAACAAAGTCCTACGGTCAGATACAAGCCCTACGCGGAATCGATTTCAAGGTGGACTCGGGTGAGATCGTCGGCCTGCTCGGACCCAACGGAGCCGGAAAATCGACCACCATCAAGATTCTCACCGGATTTTTGCACCCGGACGCCGGGGCGGTCGAGATCGACGGTCTGGATGTCCCCACCAACACCCGCGCCGTGCAGCAGCGCATCGGTTATCTGGCGGAGAACACGCCGCTCTATCCCTCGCTTTCGGTCCAGAACTACCTCAAACTCATGGCCGATATGCGCGACATCCCAACCAGCGAGCAGCGCCCGCTCATCTCTGAGGCGATTGTGGCGGTCGGCATGCAGGATTATCTCACCCGGCCCATCGCCAGCCTGAGTAAAGGTTTGCGCCAGCGGGTTGGCCTGGCCCAGGCCATCCTGCACAAACCCAAACTACTCATCCTGGACGAGCCAACCGTCGGTCTGGACCCGACTCAGGTAGTGGAAATCCGGTCGCTCATCCGGCGATTGGCCGAACACAGTACCATTCTGTTCTCATCGCACATCCTCTCCGAAGTCGAAGCCATCTGCGACCGGGTAGTCATCCTTATCAACGGTGAAATTCGCGCTGACTCGCGCCTGGATGAGCTTGCGACAACCACCGACGCCGTACTGGTGCTGGACCACGATGCAGACGGTGCAACGCAGACTTTGCGGGGGTTGGAGGGTGTGCAATCGGTTGAGACCTATACCACCCACCAGGGACACCCGGCCTACCGCGTGCGGGCCGACCGCGACATCTGTCCGGCCATTTACCATCTGGCAAGCAGCAACGACTGGTCACTGCGTGAACTGCGTCCAGACACGCTGACGCTGGAAGCGGTCTTCAACCAGTTGGCGACTGAACAACCGGAACCTGTAGCGGAGGTGCAGGCATGAAGCAAACCCTTTCTATTGTCCGCAAAGAACTTGACGGCTACTTCAGTTCACCGATGGCGCTGATCTTCGTCGGCGTCTTCCTGGCGGCCACCCTATTTTCCTTTTTCTGGGTTGAAGGTTTCTGGGCGCGTGGGACCGCCGATGTGCGTCCGCTGTTCCGCTCAATGCCACTGCTGATGATCTTCCTGGTGGCCGCATTGACCATGCGCAGTTGGAGTGAGGAACAACAGACCGGCACCCTGGAAATCCTGTTCACCATGCCTATCCGCGTGATCCAGTTGGTAATCGGTAAGTTCATCGCTGTGCTGATTCTGGTGATTGTCGCACTGCTGCTGACCTTCTTCCTGCCGCTGACCATCTCGCTGCTCGGTCCAATTGACTTTGGCCCGGTCATCGGTGGTTACGTGGCGGCCTTGCTGCTGGCATCGGCCTATATCGCCATCGGCCTGTTTGTATCATCACGCACGGATAATCAGATTGTGGCGCTGATCCTGACCGCATTGGTGGCGGGTTTCTTCCACATCATCGGCACACCGACTATCACCGACCTGTTCGACAGCAGCACCGCCGAAATCCTGCGCAACCTCAGCACCAGCGGGCGCTTTAGCAGTATTGAGCGGGGTGTCATCGACGCCCGTGATCTGATCTACTACCTGGCGCTGACGGTTAGCTTCCTGGCACTCAACGTGATCTCACTCGACAGCATGCGCTGGGGAACCGGGCCACAGATGGCTGGCTACCGCCGTAACGCAGTTGTGACGGCCAGCCTCGTTATCTTGAATCTGGTCGTGTTTAACTTGTTGGTTTTCCCGGTGACGGCGGTCCGCGCTGATCTCACCGCCGACCAGCTATACAGCCTCTCCGGTGTCACCCGCGAGACGCTCAACAATTTGCAGGAACCGCTGCTGATCCGGGGCTACTTCAGCGACGAAAATCATCCACTGCTGAAACCACTCATCCCGCAGATACGCGACACCCTGGAGGAATATGCGGTCGTCGCCGGTGATGAACTGACCGTTGAGTTTGTCGATCCGATTACTGACGCGGACCTGGAAATCGAGGCCAACCAGACATACGGCATCCAGCCAACACCGCTGCAAACCACCGACCGATCCGGCACCAGCCTGCTCAACATCTATTTCGACATTTTGATCCGCTACGGCGATCAGAGCGAAGTGTTGAACTTCCAGGACTTGATCGAGTTTGACGAATACGGAACAGGCTTCGATGTGCGGCTGCGCAACCTGGAATACGATCTGACCAGCGCCATCCGTCGGGCCGTGCGTGGCTTCCAGAATATCGACGCGATCCTGGCCTCCTTCGAGCAGCCAGCCCAACTGACGCTCTACACCACACCGGAGACGCTGCCGGAGGTCTTCGCGGAGGTGCCGCAGAGCTTCGAGGAAATCGCCGCCGATTTGCCCAATCTGAACCATGAAATCGTCACCGTTACACCTGAAATCGGGGACGAATTGTTCAACACCTACCGCATCCAGCCGATTGCGACCAGTTTCTTCTCGACCGACACTTACTATCTGCATATCGTCGTCACTGCTGGCGACCGTTCCGAGGTCATTTATCCGACCGGCAGTATGAGCCAGACCGAAATACGGACAGCGGTCGAGAGCGCACTCAAGCGGATGTCCAGCGGGTTCTTGCAGGTGGTCGGCATCTGGCGGCCTCCGGTGGACCAGACGCAGCCATCGCTGGGGCAGTACACCTTTATCCAGCAGGTGTTGAACGAGAACTACGAAGTGCGCAGTGTTGATCTGAGCGAGGGACAGGTGCCAACCGACATCGACGTGCTGCTGGTCATCGCGCCGCAGAACATGAGTGACTTCGAGCGCTTCGCCGTTGACCAGTACCTCATGCGCAGCGGTAATGTGCTGGTAGCCGCCGGTAATTACACCCTGGCACAGGATCAGACGACGGGCGACTTAACCTTGCAACCCATCAGCGGTGGTCTGAACGACGTACTTGCGCACTATGGTGTATTCGTCCAGGATACGCTGGTGGTTGACCAGCAAAATGAACCCTTCCCCATCCAGGTACAGCGCAACATCGGCAACCAGGTCGTGACTGAACTTCGTGTACTGGATTACCCATACTTCGTGGACATCCGCAGCGACAATATGGAAGGGCCAATCACCAGCAATCTGCCTGCCGTCACGTTAAATTGGGCCTCGCCGTTGACGGTGCAAAGCGAACTCGACGTGACGACCATTCTACAATCCAGCGGCAACTCGTGGACGACCCGTGACGCCATCTTCCAGCCCGATTTCGACCTGTACCGCACCATCGGCTTCCCCACTGACCAGATCGACAGCACATCATACCCGCTGGCCGTGTCGTTGGAAGGCGCTTTCAGCAGCTATTTCGCCGACCAACCCGGCCCATTTGAAGCCGAAACCGAAAACAACGTGCCGGAGGAAGAACCGGAGTTGATCCCGGCGACCCTCACCCAGTCCCCAGAAACGGCGCGGCTGGTGGTGGTCGGCAGTGCCGAGTTTCTGAACGACAATGTCTTCGGTCTCAGCAGCAATCTGAGCGGCGACCGCTACCTGAACAACGTCCAGTTGATCCAGAACGCGGTGGACTGGTTTGTCGAGGACACCGAGCTTGCCGCCATTCGTGCGCGGGGCGGCTCTGTACGGCTGCTCGAACCGCTGACCGAAGACCAGCAGTCGCAGTGGGAGATTATCAACTATGTGCTGGCGCTGGTATCGGTCTTCGTGATCGGGATCATCTGGCGGGCCAACAAACGCGCCGATCAGCCGATGGAATTGGTAACACAAGGAGGTGAGTCGTGAACCGGACCAACATCATTCTGGCCGTCATACTGGCCGCACAGATTGTCATCGGTGTTGTGATCGTCCTGGGCAGTGGCAGCGATGTACCAATGGAGTCGGGTCCGCTGCTGGCCGACTTCAACGCTGATTCGGTCACATCCATCACAGTCACCAACGCCAACGAAAACACGATCCGGTTGGAACGCGAGAACGGTACCTGGGTGCTGCCCGATTACGGCAGTTACCCGGTACGCGAATCGAGTGTGAACGATCTGCTGACCAAAGTCGCCGATCTGGAAGCCAGCCGGTTGATCGCCCGGAGCAGCAGCAGTCACCGCCGGTTGGGCGTCGCCAGCGACGATTTTGAGCGGCGCGTCACCCTGAACGACGACACTCATCTGTATATCGGCACATCCGGTGGCGCTAACGCCGCCCATATGCGCGTGGACGGTTCGGACCAGGTTTATCTCACCAGCGGACTTTCCGCCTGGGAGTTGAACACGCAGGTCTCATCCTGGATCGACACACTCTACTTCAACATTGAGCAGGAGAATATCGTGGAGGTCACGGTGGAGAACCAGAACGGACTCATCGAACTGGTCAAGACGGGCGAAGAATGGACCCTGGTCGATATAGCCGACGATGAGACACTCAACAGCGACGAGATCAACACCCTGCTGGGGCGTGTGACGGCAGTGCGTATGCGCGAACCATTGGGAACAGACTACGAAACCGAGCAGCCGCTGGCTATGGTCACGATCACGACACGGCAGCCACTCGTAGAAGATGACCAACCCGACGACGAGAACGCCATCACCGAAACACTGGTGGACGCCACCTATACGCTGACTATCGGAGAGAAAATCGAAGACAGCGACTATGTTCTCAAATCATCCAACTCCGAGTATTATGTGTTGTGGGCGGAGTTCAACGCCGATAACATCCTGAATTTGACCCGTGAGGATTTGCTCGTGACAGAGGAAACAACAGAGGAGAGTCCGTGACAACCACCATCACCCTGATCCGTCACGGAGAGACCGACTGGAATGTTGAGGGGCGCTGGCAGGGATTCGCGCCGGTCCCCCTCAACGCCAACGGCATACATCAGGCCCGCGAAGCCGCGCCGTATCTCAAAACCGCTGGTATCGACCGTATCGTCGCCAGTGACCTGCTCCGCGCCCGCCAGACCGCCGAAATCGTCGCGGAGACACTCGCCCTGCCGGTGGTTTTCGACGCTCGCTGGCGCGAGATCGACCTCGGCAACTGGCAGGGCCTCACGCAGGATCAGATCAGCGCCTGGGACGCAGAGAACCACAGCGCCTTTGAGCAGGCCAGCTATCTGGATCGCAGGTTCCCCGACGGCGAAGACAACCACCAGCACATCGAACGCACTGCGGAAGCCCTGCATGCTGTGCTTGAAAGCCATCCGGGCAAACACACCCTGGTCGCCACACACGGCGGCAGCATTCGTGGTGCCATCTACCACATTACCGGCGAGCGCATTCACCTCACCGGCAACTGTTCACTGACGCGGCTGCGCTACAACGGCGGGACCTGGGACGTAATCGGGATCGCCCAGGCCCCCGCCGACATCAGATGGTGATTTCGCGCTGCTGGTACATGGGGACCGTCATCATCGGCGGTCGTTCCAGATCGCCGATTTCGTTCACATCAAGGGCAAAGCGCTCCGGTGTCTGCGTGATGAGCTTCATGCTGTGGCTCGCCATGTCCAGCAGTTTCACACCGTAGCGACTTTCGAGCCGCTGGATAAAGACCTGTAAGATCGAGAACGACATCTTGCTCAAGCCGACTAACGGCTGGTTGTGATGCACCCGCTCCTTCAGGTTGGTCTGAGCGATGCCATCCAGACCGAACAGGTCGAACAGGTCAATGAGCAGACCGGTCTCGACACCGTAACCGCTGAAGAACGGCACCCGCTCCAGCGCACTGCGACGTCCGGCGTATTCGCCCGAAAGCGGCTGGACCACCCCGGAAATCTCCGGATAGAACAGGTTAAACAGTGGACGAGCCACCAACTCGGTCACACGCCCGCCGCCATATGCCTGAAGCTGTTCGCCCACCAGTATCGGGCGGCGGTAGAATCCTTTGACATACTGAATACGTGAATTCCGCAGCAGCGGCCCCAGAATACCGTAGACAAAACGCGGATGGATATTCTTGATGTCCGTATCCACCCACGCGATGATGTCACCCTTCAGCACGTAAAGGCTTTTCCACAACGCCTCACCCTTACCGCGTACCGACCCGACCTCCGGCAGAATATCCGGGTGTCTGTAGACGGGTATCCCGATGTCCTGCGCGATCTGGACGGTATTATCGGTCGAATTGCTGTCGATCAGGACAATTTCGTCCACCAGCGGCACCTCATCCATAAGCGCGGACTTGATGGTCGTGATGACGTTGCCGACGGTCTCCTCCTCGTTGAGCGCTGGCAGGCCGATACTGATGGTCACACCCTGGCGCTCTTTCAGCGATACCAGCATGTCCAGGTCATCGAACTCGTCAGCATCGAACGAGTTCTCGGCAAACCAGCGGTCCACACGGGTCGAGATGTCTTCCTCTCGCCGAGGGATAAAGCGCGGCAAATGGAACTTGATGTCTTCGTGGTCCCAGGCACGGACCAGTACCAGTGGCTTGTCCAACCGTTCCGATATGCGATTCACCAGATCGCCTGAGAACGTCGCTTTCCGGTGGCTTTCGTAGAAGCTGGCACCCATCACCACCACATGATGATCGGCAGCTTCGCGCACGATGTTCTCGCGCAGATCGCTTTCGCCGCGCACGATGACAATCCGACCGATCCCGCCTTCTGTGCCGAGCAGTGCATAAAGCTCAGCTACTTCCTGGGGTGTATCAGTCGCATGGAACAACGAAATCTGACTACCGGACGACAGCGCCCTGGCGACTGACAGACCCAGCGACATATTCGGGCCACCGTGCATGGCGAACAGCACCGGGCCACCCACCTTCCAGACGTCACCGGAAATCAGGCAGATATCGCAGGGAGCGTGCTTGAGAATAGTATCGGTGGAAATGCCACCAGTGGTAGCACGGGGACCTTCCCATTCGGCCAGCAGCAAATCGACCGGGAAATCGACCAGTTCGGTCAGGAGGCGCTCGAACGGATCGTAATCCACCCGAACCCAGTTTTCGCTGCGGATCATGGGGTAAATCGCAATCAGATCATCAAAACGATCCCGCAGTTGTTGGGCGCGGAGCGCACCTTCACTCAATGACCGGTCCGCCTCAATCGTAATCATGCCGCGCAGGCAAATCTCACCCACTTCCGGGATGAGGCGGAGGGCCAATCTCACCCAATCTTCAACCGGGGCCGTTTCGGAAACGGCCACCATCAAACGATAGGGGCGGCTCATGCAATTACCCTTTCTCTATGAGTGGCTGGATGGTGTCCTCAATAATCCTTTCCCAACGATAACGCTGACGGACGCGCACCCGCAGCCGAAACGACGGCAGTACATCCAGGGTGTGTAAGATACTCGCTGCGATGATGTCCGGTTCATCGTGAACCGGATCGAAGTAGTGAACCGCGTCCTGCCCGGTGGTATGAAACGGGGGGATGTCCGAGCAAAAGACTGGCAGTCCGGCGAAACCCGCCTCCAGGATCGGAATACCGAAGCCCTCCTGGAAACTGGGGAAAAACAAGGCATCCGCAATATGATAGAAATCCGCCAGTGTGGTGTAGTCCAGTATCAACGGATCGCCATAAGCATACAGAAAATGTACGCTGTCTTCCAGTTGCAACGACTCGCGCAAGTCAAGCAGCTCACCCAGGTAACCGGGATTGGTCGGATTGTGTGGTCCCGGCGGGCCGGTGATGACGAGCCGAAAATCACGTCCGGACTGCTGCCGCAGCGCTGCCAGCACCCTTAAACCGAGCGCATGATTCTTTCGCCGCGTGATACGGGCTGGTAGCAAAAGAACTCCATCGGCATCCAGTAATCGCAGTTTTGGTTCCAGCATTTGCGTCGTCGGCGTCCAGTGATAGAACTCCACCGGGTCAACGCCCGGCACGACCACATGCACTTCGTCCGGTGACATGCCGAGCAAATCGGCTAATTCGTACCGGCGCGGCTCGGAGACAGTCACATAAACCACATCGCCCCAACGGGTCCGCAGTAAATCCCAGGGATACCCCTCATGCAGTTCGGGCTGATATTGCGGGTTGGTCCAGGCCAGATCGTGACACCACGCCAGCAACCGAACATGATGCAGTTGCATAAACCGGTGCAGCGCCGCCGCCAGCGGCAAATTCTTGTTCAGCGTCAGTATATTGTGGACCACACACACATCGCAGTCCGCAAGTGCATGAGCCAAATCGGCCTCGATGCGCTCGACCAACCGGTAGAACGCAGGTGTTACCTCACCACGATCCAACTCCTGCTTGACCCCCAACACATCCGGATAGGTCGAACCGAACAAGGGATTAATCAATGTCTGAACATCATCGTGGAAGTCATCGCCCCGCCCGCTTACGACCCTGACGGTGTATCCCAGCGCACGCAAACCCAACGCATGATAATATATCGTTGATTCCACCCCACCGACGGTCGGCGGGCCGGCGTAGTGCATCATCGCTATTGATTTCACGACAGTGTCCTAACCCTATGCTGCATCGCAACTATAGCGCTTCACCAACGCATCGCCAATCATTAACCTCTCATGCACAAGCGAATCAAAAAGCCGGACTCGGCGTTGAATCCGGCTCGTTGGAATGGCTGATCTACTAAAGTGCCTGCTTAATCATCCGCTCGATATTGGGCTGCGGTTGTGCGCCCACCAGCTTGCCGACGATCTTACCGTTCTTGAACATCAGCAGCATGGGGATGCTCATGGCTTTATACGTGCGGGCCGTCGCCTGATTCCGGTCCACATCGAGCTTGGCAACCTTGATCCGTCCAGCATACTGTTGGGCCAGCTTTTCCAGCGTTGGCGCAACCATATGGCAAGGTCCACACCAGGGTGCCCAGAAATCGACCAGTACCGGGACATCGCTTTGCAGTACATCCTTTTTGAAAGAACGGTCGGTCACATGAACGGGCAGCGCACCGCTGGCGGCCTTAGCTTCGGTTTGGGCAGCGGTCTCCACCGGCTTCGGTCCCTGCCCCATGAGAAAATCGACATGGGCGTCCACATCGGCAGGCTGAATACGCGCCGCCCTGCTCTCGACCTCGCCCTCATCCAGGGTAAACAGCGCCGGTAAAGTCGGACGGTTGAACCGTTTGTAAACGCCCTGCGCCTCGTTTACATCTACCCGCACCACCAGGATTTCTCCGGCATACTCTTTGGCAGCAGCCTTCAATGCCTTGTCCAGGCCATTATCAGACCGGTCATACAGGTAGAGGACCACAGGCAGATTTTGATTCAGAACTTTTTCGATGTTGTCGTCGTTGGTAGTAATGGGTGCGTCAAACACGGGCATAAGTCATCACTCCTTATATCACCCTTTATTGACGCCGCGAGAGCCTCATTTCATACGCAAGGAAAATCATTACTGACGTTACGCAGCCAAGCGAACAGGCTGCAAGGTATGTAAAGTCTGAAAT
>CAYQJO010000036.1:0-26111 GCA_964417785.1 uncultured Anaerolineaceae bacterium
CGCTGGTGCTGCTGGCGGTAAGTGTGCTGGTCAGTCTGTTTATGGCGGCAGCCGTCTTCCGCGCCCGCACCGGCCCGCTCGGCATTCGCACGGATACCGGTTTACTGGGAATCGCCGCACTCGATCTACTGCTCGAAGCGATGATCGCTGTCGCGGTGATCTTCCTGGGGCAGGCAGTCGTCTCCTACGAAGTCTTCACCGGCAAGAGTTTGCCCCGGCGCGGATTCCTGCGCCACTGGCGCAACGCCATTATCCTGTCAGCCGGCCTTGCCGCTTTCATCGCCTGGAGCCTCATCTGGCAGCCACTACCCGTCTACAGCCTGCTGGTCCTGGCGGGGATCAGCGTCGTGTTCTACGCCCTGCTCACATGGCGCTCGTTCGTCCACCGTGACCACCTGATTACGCGGCTGCGACCCCTGGTAGCACGCCCACCCCTGGCCGACGAAAGCTATGGGCGCATCCTTTTCGAGATCGTCTGCCGCGAGATGCTGACCACACAGCGAGCGGTGCTGGTCCCCCTGAGTCCGCTGGCGGGCAGTCCGCTGTGTTTTCCAGTGGACCAACCCGTACCGCGTGTCCCGATGGAACCGCTGGCAACATCTACCCGGCCCGTTCTGATAGACGAACCCGGCTTTAACTGGGCTGTGCCACTGTGGGCAGAGCGCGGGCTGAGCGGTGCGCTGCTGCTGGGCGACAAGATGGACGGCGGACTCTACACTCAGGAGGAAATCGACGCAGCCCGCGCTACCTGCGAGCGGATTGTCGATCTATTGGCCCGCGAGCGCATGACCCAACACTTGATCCAGCTTCAGCGCCAGCGTACCGCCAAGACCCGTGTCATGGACCTGCGCACCCGCCGCGTCTTGCACGACGAAACGCTGCCCAACATCCATACGGCAATCCTGAGTCTGAGCGCCCTGGCCCGCGACCACGCACCGGCCAGAGAAGCGATTGCTGCGCTCACCGAAAGCCACCAACAAATCTCCGACCTGATCCACACCACCACCAGCGTGAGCCAGCACAACGGCCACGCGGACCTCGCTGGATTACTTCGCTCCATCATCGAGAGTGAGTACGCCGCCTCCTTCGACTCGCTCACCTGGGACCTGCCCGACCTGCCCCAAATCGAACCGGTGGCAGCCGAAGTCCTGACCGGTGCGCTGCGTGAGGTGGTGCGCAACGCGGCGGTACATGGGCGAGGTGAAAATCCCAACCGCTCGCTTAATGTCAGGGTCCGTGCTGAAGTAACCGACAATCTGACGATCACCGTTGAAGACGACGGTGTAGGTCTGGATTACCCACACAGTGGCAGTGGCGGCAGTGGCGGTGGATTGATTCTGCACAGCACACTGATGACCGTCGCTGGCGGCTTTCTGCGGCTGGACCCTTCAGGCAGTGGTGGGGTTCGTGTCACGTTAAGTCTCCCGATATTTACGCAGCAGATCATTGATTTTTGATCGATTTAACTCCATACTCTTTGATAGAAAAATTAAGGAGGTTTTACGATGGGAAGACCCGTTACGTTATTTACCGGCCAGTGGGCGGACCTGCCGCTGGAAACACTGGCAGAAAAAGTCGCCAGTTGGGGATATGATGGCCTGGAACTGGCCTGTTGGGGCGACCACTTCGAGGTTGACAAAGCCCTCTCCGACGACTCCTACATCCAATCACGCCACGACATCCTGGAAAAACACGGTCTGAAGTGCTTCGCTATCAGCAATCATCTGGTCGGTCAGGCCGTCTCAGACCGCATTGACGCCCGTCACAAGGACATCGTACCGGATTATGTGTGGGGCGATGGTAAGCCCGATGGCGTCAACGAGCGTGCCGCCGAGGAAATGGCGAACACCGCTCGCGCCGCCAAACTGATGGGGGTCAAGATCGTCAACGGCTTCACCGGCAGCCCCATCTGGCACATGCTCTACCACTTCCCGCCAACACCCGTATCGCTGATCGAGGCTGGCTACAAAGAGTTTGCCGACCGCTGGAATCCGATCCTGGATGTGTTCGACAAAAACGGCGTGCGCTTCGGCCTAGAAGTTCATCCGACCGAAATCGCCTATGACATCTACACGGCGGAAATGGCGCTGGAAGCGCTGAACAACCGTGAGGCGTTCGGCTTCAACTTCGATCCCAGCCACTTTGTTCACCAGTTATTCGATCCGGTCAACTTCATCAACAGCTTCCCGGATCGCATCTACCATGTCCATGTCAAGGACTCCAAAGTACGCCTGAACGGCACCGCCAGCATCCTCAGTTCGCATCTTCAGTTTGGGGACTACCGGCGCGGCTGGGACTTCGTTTCCCCCGGTCACGGCGATGTTGATTTCGAGGGCATCAACCGGGCGCTGAATCGTGTCGGCTACGACGGTCCGCTCTCGGTCGAATGGGAAGACAGCGGCATGGACCGTGAACACGGCGCGGCGGAAGCTGTAGAAGTCGTGCGTAAGTCTGACTTCCCCGCATCCAACGTCGCATTCGATGCCGCGTTCGCCTCAGAATAAGGAGCCTGACAATGAGTGAAGTAGGATTCACGAGCATGGCCGGTCGGAAAGCCGAAGGCGACGCCCCGGAAGTCGGTATCGGGATGCTAGGCTACGCCTTCATGGGCAAGGCCCACTCCAATGCCTATAAGACCATGCCCTATATGATGTACCCGCCGGTTGCGATTCCACGTCTGGTCGGCATCGCCGGACGCAACGAAGAGGCCGTCCAGGAAGCCGCCCGCCGTTACGGCTACGAGATCGCCTACACCGACTGGCGCAAAATGCTGGAAAATGACGACATCATCCTCTTCGACAATGGTGGCCCCAACGACGCGCACGCCGAGCCAGCCATCGCCGCTGCCGAAGCCGGTAAGCATGTCTTCTGCGAGAAGCCGCTGGCCCGTAACGCCGAAGAGGCCAAATCCATGTTGGACGCCGTGCAGAAAGCCGGTGTGAAGCACATGGTCGCTTTCAACTATCGTTTCGTCCCGGCCATCGTCCAGGCCAGGAAACTCATCGAGAGCGGCGCACTCGGTCGCATCTTCCACTACCGGGCTGTCTACCTCCAGGAATGGATCATCGATCCACAATTCCCGATGACCTGGCGCTTCAAGAAGGATGCTGCTGGCAGCGGATCACTGGGCGACCTGGGATCACACGTTCTCGATCTCGCCCGCTTCCTCGTCGGTGAGCCGACAAAGGTCATGGGCATGACCAAGACCTTCATCACCGAACGCCCCACCGGAGACGGTGGCCGCGATACGGTCGATGTGGACGACGCCGTGACCGCCATGATGGAATTCGACAACGGCGCGATGGGGACCATTGAAGCAACCCGCTTCGCCAATGGCCGCAAGAACGGCCAGATGTGGGAGATCAACGGCGAAAAAGGCAGCCTCCGTTTCAACCTGGAACGTCTGAACGAACTCGAAGTTTACTGGGCTGGTTCTGAGCCGAAAGAGACACAGGGCTTTACCAACGTCCTCGTGAGCGAGTCCTACCACCCCTACTGGGAGAACTGGTGGCCGCAGGGTCATATGATCGGCTGGGAACACTCGTTTATCCATGAAGTCAATCACCTACTCGACGCCATCGTAAACGACAAACCGGTCGCCCCCTACGGCGCGGACTTTGAAGACGGCTATCGCAACGCTGTGATCTGCGATGCCATCCTGGAATCCGCCCAGACCGGGCGTATGGTGGACATCAAGTATCAAACATAAACAAAAGAAAGGAGAGGTGGTTTCCGCCGCATAATTTCGATGAAAGTCATTCAAGTGGGTATCGGTGGCATGGGCAACCGCTGGCTGGAAACCGTGCTGGCGTCGGATGAGGTACATTACGCTGGCTTTGTCGAGATCAACCCGGACATCGCCGCCATGCAGATCGAGAAGCATGGGTTAGATACTGGCTTGATCTTCTCCTCGCTGCCAGAAGCACTGGATAAGGTACAGGCTGACGCGGTGATCGATGTGACACCACCGCAGTTTCATCGCGAGGTCTCGCTGACGGCGCTGGACGCCGGGCTGCCGGTTCTCTCGGAAAAGCCGCTGGCCGGGACCCTGCCGGACGCACTCGAAATCGTGCAAAAAGCCGACGAGACCGGCATTCTGCACATGGTCGCGCAGAATTACCGCTACAGCGTGGCGGCGCAAACACTCAAGCAGGCGCTGGCGGATATGGGCCACATCGCATCGGTGACGGTCGAGTTCTTCAAAGGGCCGCATTTCGGTGGATTCCGCGAAGAAATGCCTTACCCGCTCATCATCGACATGGCAATCCACCATATCGACCTTATGCGCCATCTGCTGGAAAGCGACCCGGTATCGGTCTTCGGGCGCAGTTGGAACCCGCCCTGGAGCTGGTTCAACGGTGACGCATCGGCGTCGGTGTCGATGGAGTTCGCCAACGGCGTCGTCGCCAGCTACAACGGCTCATGGTGTGCGCCCGGACGCGAAACCTCCTGGAACGGCAACTGGCGCTTCGACTGCGAGGACGGCGTGGTGGAGATGATCGACGACCGGGTGATCGTCCATCCCTGGCTGGATGTGGACGGCTTCAACAACGTCTATATCGATCCGCTGATCATCGAACCGTTGGAAATGCCGCGCATCGCCCAGGCGTATCTACTGCACGAATTCTATCAGGCCGTTACCGAAGGAACCTCACCGGCGACGACCTGTCAGGATAATATCAAATCACTGCAAACGATCTTCAACATTGTGGAGTCGTTTGAAACGGGCCATATCATCAGAAAGGACACATAATTCATGGCTGACCCGATTCGCGTCACCGTCTGGAATGAGTTCGTACACGAGCAACGTGACGAATCCGTTATGAAAATCTACCCCGATGGCATGCATACACTGATTGGCAATTATCTGCGCGAGCAGGGCCACACAGTGCAGTATGCCACCCAGGACCAACCCGAACACGGTCTGACCCAGGACGTACTGGACAATACCGATGTCATGACCTGGTGGGGCCACTGCGCTCATGGTGACGTCAGCGACGAGATCGTCGAGCGCGTGTATGAGCGTGTTCTGGCCGGTATGGGCCTTATCGCGCTGCATTCCAGCCACTTCGCCAAAATCTTCAAAAAGCTCATGGGGACCTCCTGCACCTTGCAGTGGCGCTCCGATGGTGAGCGGGAGCGCATCTGGGTGGTGGAGCCGAGCCATCCCATCGCGCAAGGTCTGGGGGATTACTTTGAACTGCCGCAAGTCGAGATGTACGGCGAGCGCTTCGACGTCCCCGACCCGGAGACTCTGGTTTTCATTAGCTGGTTCCAGGGCGGTGAGGTTTTCCGCAGCGGCATGACCTATCGTCGCGGCAACGGCAAAATCTTCTACTTCCGCCCCGGCGATCAGGAATACCCCATTTATCACGACCAGAACGTGCTGAAAGTGATCGACAACGCCGTTCGCTGGGCCGCCCCCACGCCCGGTGTGACCGCGCCGAAGATCGTCAACGCCAAAGAGGCACCAGAAAAATTCTAATTGCCTGCCTGGGAGAGCGGCACCGGCTGCTCTCCCAGCAGCAACAGCAAGGCCGGATGCGCCGCCGGATAATAAAGCTGCGGTACAAACTGGCGCGGCACCGCATAGCGTAAGAACTGGAAATACGGGATGTTCACCCCAAACACCCATTCTGACGTGGTGACATCCGGCTGAACGTAATCGAGCGCGGCGTCATAGTCCCCGCGTGCCAGTGCCAGCCACGCACGATCCTCATCATCTGTCATACGATCTTCAGCCACACTCAACCAGCGTTCGGCATCATCACGACCGGCTTTGCGTTCCAGCAACAAACGCAGCACCACCGTGCGTGTGCGCTCGTCCGCCACCAGACCGCTCGCCGACCACACCGCCTCCACATCGACCGGATCGTCACCCATCAGTGCAGCCACCACGACCGCCTCCCGCGCCGGTGCCGCTTCGGCGGCGATTTCCCGGCGCAGCGGTGTCGCCTGCCATACCGGGTCAAGATGGCTGGTGCCGTCCAACGCCCGCAGGTAAAGATCACGCGCCAGCGCCGTCTCACCACTCTCCTCCACCACCGCTGCCAAATTGAACACAATCGGCCAACTGGACGGTGCCAACCGGACCGCCTCACGCAGCGCTTCGACACCGGCAGAAACATCGCCCGCCTGCACAGTTAACACACCGAGATTGGCCCAGCCGGTGGCGTTGAACGGCTCAAAGTCGACAAAGTGAGTATAAGCGTCAATCGCGCATTGCAACGTGGATTCGTCGCCCTGGGCCGCCGCCAGCGCAAAGAGATAACCCTGCTGGTTATGATAGAGCGCCATCCCCGGATCAGCATCAACAACAGATTGCAGCCGGACCGCACCTTCACGGTAGCTGCTGATCTCGGTATTGAAGACGTCTTGCAGGATACCATTGTATTCTGCGTAGATACGGGTACTCCAGAACCCGGTTGCCAGCAACACCGACCACAGCGCCGCCAACAGCAGCGGCGCGACACGCCGTTGCGAAGCCGGTCCCGGCCTCATCACCGCCATGACCAACAGCAGCACCCCCAGCAGCGCGAGCAGCGGCATCATGGCCGGTGTGTCGATCAAATGATGTGCGCCGAATCCCGCCGCACCCGCAATTGCCCCGGCCACCGTCATCCGCTGGCGGTCAGGGGTGCGCCGCCAGTTCCGGTACATGGCATAAACCATCGCCAGTACGGTCAGCGCCAGCGTTTGCACACCGATCAGACCCAGTTCAGCCAGCACCAGCAGCACGCCGCTATGCGGATGGCTGTGTGGCTGGCGGGGTGGCAGCGGTTGAAAGCGGCTGAACTCCGCGCCAAACGTGAACAGGCCGTGTCCAGTAAGCGGCTGCTCCTCGAACATCGCCAGCGCATCCTCGTAGAAGAACGTCCGCAGTGACAGCGACCGAATCCCAACATCGAGCGACCGCAGCGTGATAACTCCCACCAGCACAACCACCAGAATCGCTACCACCGCAGCCGCAGCGATCCCCGCCCGTGTCGCACCGGAGCGCTCCGACCACCAGCGCCACAGTCGGCGCGGCGAAGTCAGCCTCGCATGATCGAGCTTCAACAGGAACAACACAGCCAGCATCACCGCCGCACCGATCCAGGCCCCGCGTGAGAAAGTGGCAAACAGCAAGAATACAATCGTGAGCGCGTAGAAGACCAGTACCACCTGGGCCAGCCGTATCTTTACATCCAGCAGACGCGCCAGCACCAGCGCCAGCAGCGGCACCAGAAAGGCCCCCAACGCATTCGGGTTGCCGATCACGCTGCCCGGACGCGGAAAACGCAGTGCCTCAAGGTCAAAGGTCGCACCGCGCATCTGGACATAGCCAAACACGACCACGATCAACCCGCCGAACATGACCGCATCCACCAGCGATTCGCGCTGGACCCACCGGTTCGCCAATATGTCGTAGAGGACATACCATACACCGATATATACACCAACATACCACAACGCCATCACACTGCGCCGCCAGTATTCATCGTTAGCGTAAAGCGAAGCCACAAACGCGATCACCCAGAAGATCAGAGGCCAGTCCAGCGGTGTGCGGAACCAGCGCCCGCCCCGGCGCATCACCATCCAGATCAACAGGAAAATGACCATCACACCCAGGGTAAACAGCTTCAACTCCGGGATCAAAACGCCGTTCCAGGTCGCGCCCAGAGCAAAAAGATAGGAGAATAGAAGCGTGAGCAGCATTCGTTGTATCATGTGTTGTCTCCCTGCATCATAAGGATCATACACCCGATGGCCCGTTCCAGCCTTAACGTTTTGCTCCGCCCCTGGTTTGTTCTCACACTGTTGTGCTTCGTGTACTGCATAGCGGTCGTCGCCACCAACGACGGCGACGCACTGGCCCTGGTGACCATCGGGACACGCTTCAGCGAAGGCATCGCGGAAGCAGACGGCGGCACCGAAGGCTATGACGGTCAGTTCGTCTACTACATCGCCCGTGACCCGTCCACTGCCGCCACATATATCCGCAACGGCGACGATTCACCCGCCTACCGCTTCCAACGCATTCTGCTGCCCACCCTGGGCATGATTCTATCATTCGGGGATAACTCGCTCATTCCCTGGGCGCTGCTGGTGGTGAACCTGCTGGCATTGGCCGGCGGAGTCGCCATCCTGGAACATCTGCTGGTCCAGCACAACTATAATCGCTGGCTGGTCATCGGCTACGGGCTGTCACTCGGCGTGTTCGGCTCTGTGCGTCTCAGCCTGCCGGAACCGCTGGCGTTTGGTCTGGTCCTCGGTGGCATCCTGCTGGCGCAGCGCGAAAAATGGTTGTGGTCGGCACTGGTCTTCGCCCTGGCGGCACTGGCAAAAGAGACCACGTTGGTCTTTGTTGGCGGCTACAGCCTGTATCTGCTGGTGCAGCGACGCTGGCAAACGCTGATTCCCTTCACCATCATCGCCACGCTGCCCTTCGCCGTGTGGCAGGGAGTTCTATACGACCGCCTGGGCGAATTTGGTATCGGCTCCGGTGGGGCGCTGGCGACCAGCTTTGAGATCATCCCCTTCTGGGGTGTGGCCCGCATCCTGCTGGAAGGCAATCTGGTCGTGTTTCTCATTTTTATGGCCCTGCTTGGACCGTTCGTGCTGCTGCCGGCCGTGTGGGGATTGGTGCGCGTCTGGCGTGAACTCAAACTCAGACGCTTTGACCCGACCCTGTTCTTGCTCATGTTCAACGCCGGTGTGATGTTGTTCGTGCCGTTCTCGACCTACCGTGAGCCATTGGGCATTCTACGCTTCATCGTGGGGTTGCAGATCACCGTCATCCTGATGGCTGCCGAACGCCGGTCGCAGCGCACGCTGGTGTACTCAACACTGTGGTTCGTGACCCTGATCTTCTTGATCGGGTCTGACTTCAGCGGCGAAGCCCCCTAAACACCCGCCATCCGGATCACCCGCCCGACTGTGCGGATCATGATGTTGAAATCCAGCGCCAGCGATTGGTGCCGGATGTAATATAGATCGTATTCCAGCTTCATCTCGGCGTCCTCGTCGTTGGAGCCGTAATGATACTGTACCTGCGCCCACCCGGTCAGCCCCGGACGCACCACCAACCGCGTCCGGTAGAAAGGGATTTTCGCGGTCAGCCGGTCGATATGTTCTGGACGTTCCGGACGTGGACCGACAATGCTCATCTGACCATACAGCACATTGAACAACTGCGGAAGTTCGTCAATGCGCGTCTTGCGGAAAAATCGGCCCACCCGCGTCACACGCGGATCGCCTTCCTCGCTGAACACCGCACCGGTCAGGCCTTCGGCGTCTTTTACCATCGTGCGGAACTTAATCATGCGGAAAATGCGCCCGTTACGCCCGGTCCGGGACTGCATATAGAAGATGCTGCCAGGCGAGTCCAACCGGATCAAAAGCGCCAGAAACGGCAGCGCCAGCAGCAGAAACGCCAGTCCCACCACCGCGAAAACCACATCCACAATCCGTTGCAGTATCAGATACGGGTTGAAAATCGACTGCCCGGTGATCGGCAGCACCATCGCCCAGTTGTTGCGCACATAGAGAACGGGAACACGTCCGGTGATGCGCTCATACAGCAGCGGCATTGGCACCAGCACCACGCCTTGCTCATAAGCGTCCATCACACCGCGAAAGATGTCACCGTCCATATCGGGTAACGACGTAATCACCAGTTCGCTGATACGATCCCGCCAGACATAGTTGAGTAGATCACGCCCGCTGCCGACCACCGGCACACCGGCAATAACGGTCCCGATGTCGTCAACATTGCTGATAATGCCGCGAATTTCGTAGGTTCCCTGGCCGTACTCATGGATGGCCTCGATCATCTTGGCCGCCGAGTCATTCGCGCCGATGATTAAAATACAGCGGGCCGACGCCGCCCATCCGACCAGTGCCGGGTTCAACATGCGCCAGAGGACAATCAAGAGGAAAGACGAAATACCGTAGTAGAAGATGAACAAACGGGGAAGCGCCGCACGCGGGGAGAAGAAGAACACGATGAAGTACACCACCAGCATTTGCAGCGTGATCGCCACAAGATGCTGCATGGATCGCCACCGATCGGCAGCAACGGGTAGTTCGTAGAAGTCGTTAGCGCTTGCCAGCAGCAGCCACAACACCGCCAGCACAAAAAACCAGTAGCTCTGCGGCAGCACAAATTCCAGGGTGAATGGTTCATCCGCAACCACGGCCCAGATGCGCAGCGAAATCAACACTGATGCAACAACCGCCAGTGCATCACCGAACATAAGCAGCAAACGCCGCTCAGAAATGCGCAGTTGCACCCGCCGTCGCCGAGGAGACGGTGAAAAAAGCATGGCAGCCCCTATGGCATATAGAAATACACTTGCACATCCCCAAACGTGTGCATGGGACTCAAGGCATCCAGACACACCGTCTGCCCCAGTTGCCGTTCCTGTGGACCATACACTACATAGCGCACATTATAGCTACCGTCATAACTCAACGCACCGGTCAGCAAACCATCGCAGCGGTTGGGGTCGCGTTCGTTGAACCAATCTTCTACCTTGCGCTGCTTGGTCTGTGCCTGGACCGTCCACTGAGGATGCCCATAAACGACCGGCACGCCAACACGCGGTGGCACCCACAAAGACGTCACCGGTGCCGCCAGAATCACGTCTGAGGGCTGCACCCGGTCGCGCAACCAGGTAAAGGCGTTGATGTAATCCCGTTGCAGCATGACATCGCCAGTATCGTTGAAATCGCCGGCGGCGATGGCGTTGACTGGCAGAATCAGCACCAGGATATTGCTGGCCGCCAGCACTGGCATAATCGAAATCAAAAGGCGCATGAACCAGCGTCGCGGGATGCGCCGGAACCAGAAATCCTCTATTGAGCGGATGGCGAAGTAGGTCAGCGGGATCATCATACCGAACAACAAACGTCGTTCACCCAGGCCGGGGATGTAACCCAGCACAAACATGGCGACAAACCAGATCAGCATGAACCGGTCACCGTCGGACTCAAAGCGGCGTACAGCCCGATACAGTCCCGGTAGGGCAATTAAGAACGGCAGGCCCAGACCCATCACCAGTATCCAGGGCTGCGGGGAAGCAATCGTATTCTGCTGCTGCCAGACCTGTGCCATGATCGGGTTGAACCGTCCAACCGCAAAGTAATAGGCGACCAGTGGGAGCGCCGGGATGCTGAACCACATGAACCACTGGACATGAGACATTAGAATCCTGCGATTGGTATACCATGAAATCGCCAGGCAAGCCGCAAAAGCCAGTGTCAGCGGTATCAGCGCCAGTGGATAGATGAAGGCCAGCAGCAGACTCAGCAAGAAGACGGTAACACCACCGTTGTTCAGCCCAGGCAGGCTGTTGAAGCCAGGACGAAGTACAACCACCATCACACTGGATAGAAGCGCCAAACTGGCGATGGTCAATGGGAAATGAACATTGACCAGGCTGCTGAAGAAGGGAAATATCCCTGGCAGTACCAGATCGGGAAAGCCCGTTTCGCCAGTCAGTGGCAGCAAAAGCCAGCCAAATCCCGACCCGATGGCAGCAAACATGAAAAATGTGCGCCGGGTGCGTAATCGAATCCAGATACTGGCGGCAAACTGATAAAGGGTCATGTACATCAACATCGCCACACCGATCCGAGCGATATGGAATACGATGCTTTCGGGCAGAGTTGTCACACGGGCAATCAAACCCAACATAGCATAGAGTATACCGCTTAAGGTGCCGTCGTGGGGTTCGGGCGTGAAGAGGTCCTGGATCAACCAGTTCTCATCCCCTCCCTGGGCCATCAGCATCAGATCAACCGCCGACTCATTGGCGATGTGCAGCACACCCATAAACTGCCAGTCGTCCTCGGCAGCCCCAATACCCAGCGCCCAGACAAAGGGCATAAAGGCAACAACCACCAGTAAGCCACCGTAAATTATTACCCAACGCCACTCAGAAGGCGTTATATGGCCGGTATAGTCAGATCGCATTGGGTTCACCTTTAATTAGGCTTGTGACGCAATTTCGTCTACAATGTAAACATATGGGGATTATTCCCCTTTATAAACATAGCATATCTCTCGCAACCCAGGGAATTAACGTTGCCATGCCTCAACCAGAAGCGTTATATCAACTTCAACAAATCGACCTCAAGATTCTGAGCCATCGGAAACGTCTGGGCGAGATTGCCAGCGCCCTTAAAGACCGGACTGACATTGTACAGGCGGAACAGGCAGTTGAAACAGCCCGGAAGGCCCTGGCTCCGGTTCGGACAAAATCCCGCGATCTTGAACTCGAAATCCAATCGAACACACAGAAGGCGAAAGCCGCCGAGGATCGTCTTTATAGTGGTAAGGTCAAAAGCCCCAAAGAGCTTCAGGACATGCAGCAGGAAATCGAGTCTCTGAAGCACCGTAAAGAACAACTTGAAGAGATTTTGCTGGAAACGATGATTGCGGTTGAAGAGGCCGAGAGTGCGCTAGAGGACAGCGAAACCACATTGAACACCATCACCGCAGCCTGGGAGTCTGACCACCGCGATTTGCTGGCCGAGCAAAGCGATCTGGAACAGCAGATCGAAAACCTGCAACAGCAGCGTGAAAAGGCCCTGGCTCCCATCACCGAAGAAAGTCTGAAACGCTATAACAGCATGCGCAAGCAGAAAGCCAACCAGCCCATCTCACCCATGCGCCAGGGTAGTTGCAGCGTCTGTGGCATGGAGCAGACGATGGCGGTGCAGCAGGCCGTGCGCCGGGGTGAAACCACAACCTGTGAGAATTGCGGGCGGATTCTGGCTGACATATAGGGGGTTTAGATGGCAGATATTAATCTCAATTTTGACGAAATCAACTTCATCAGCTTCGGGACTGGTCTGGCAGTTGGCTGGGGATCAGCCTACATCCTGTACCGGGCACGTCATCTTTTGGGCGCAGCCGGAGACACCGTATCGCAGCAGGCCAGCAGCGCCCAGGAGTACGCATCTCGCAGCGCCGATGCCCGCTATATCGGTGATCTGATCAAGTTCTGCGAGAAAGACCATCTGGCTGGCAAAGCGATCAGTCTCTCGAAACTGCTCATCGAACCGCGTTTCATCCCGGCACCAGAACTGGCTGCCCCACCGGAGGACGACATTGTACGCAGTGTATTTCATGTCGTCCCGCGCATCGCCGATCAGCCCTATCTGCATGCCTCCTATAATGTCCCCAGCCTCTCGATAGACGATTTGGGCAAAGGTCACAACGCGATTGCACTGTTGGGCCTGCCGGGCAGCGGGCGGACAACGGCCCTGCATGCGATTGCACTCTGGGCGACCGGCGTTGTGCGCTTTGACCCACCGCCTGACAGAGTGCAGGAACGCCTGGAAGTCGAAGAGGCGGCTATCGACAATGACGAAGAACGCGCCAACCGCATTCGAGACCGCATGCAAATCGAGGAAATGGCGATGGAGAGCATTGCCGCTTCCCAGGGCGATGCGGCACAAATTGCCACTCGCGGACGATCTTTCAAGCATATGACGCCGATTTACGCACACTTCGCCAATGTGCGCCCGACTCAACGCGAGTTCGGCAGCCGTGTAGACCCGGCGGAGCCATTAGTGCGAGCCATTCAACAGCATGTTGGCAGGATCACCGCCAAAACCATCGCCCACAGCTTCTACCAACGCCTACGCGATGGCAATGTGCTGCTGCTGTTGGACGGCTTCGATGACATGCCCATCGCTGAACAACGCAGCAAGCTCGACTGGTTACAGGCGTTCCTGTCCGAATACGACAACAACATCACCATTGTCACCGGACCGGCAACCGGCTACGGCGATCTGGTCAAGACGGGATTGGCCCCGGTGTTCTTGCGTCCCTGGAACGATACCGACCTCAACAACGCGGCTGACCGTTGGGCGGAGAACTGGGCGCAGATCACCCGCAGCCGCCGCAAGGTCGAGTTCGATGAGCGCACCGTCAACTACGTGCGATCACGTAACCGGGCGCTCACCCCATTTGAATACACCCTCAAACTGTGGAAGACCTACGACCTGGAGGATACATCCACTCTTCAGGAGCAGTTTGAAGACTTGCTGGAACGCTTTGCGCAGGTCAGCAATCGGGATGCATTGACTCAGGCTGCTGTACTTCAGTTAGACAACGGCTATATCACGGCGAAGCAGCTAGAGGATACGATGCTGGGACGCCCAACGGTGGACGAAAATGATACTGAACTGGATGACGTACCGGAGGAACTGCCCGATGTCGATGATGAAATCGACGACGAATTATCTGACGACATAGCCTTTGATTCTTCGGAAGACGCGGAAGCAGCAAAAGTTGAAAAGCCCAAACCGCAAAAAGAACCGAAAGAGAAAGTTGGCAAGGAATATCGCAAGCTGATCGACCAGTTGGCCCAGGCCGAGCTGCTGGTTCGCTACCGGGGTGGGCGCTACCAGTTCCGGCATCCGTTGATCGCGGCCTACATCGCCAGTCTGTCTTTGCAGCAGGCCGATTCTGAGACCCTGATGGACCGCGCCGTGAAACCCGCCTGGGAACACGCGCTGGCTTACGCCAATCTGCACACTTCGATGGAAGAAATCGTCCAGGCCCGCCTGGATGCCCCACCGGACGCACTGCACAATCATGTCATTCAGACGGCCCGCTGGTTGGCCTATGCGCCAGCCGATGCCGCCTGGCGCAAGGGACTGCTGGTGAAACTGGGCAATATGCTGGTGGCACGCGACCAATACTCGCTGGTACGCGAGCGGGTCGCCGCCGCACTGGTCGGCACCCATGACAGACAGGCGCAGGTTTTCCTGCGTAAATCTCTTAACCATGCGTATCCAGAGGTCCGTCGCCTCTCGTGCCTCGTCGCCGGTGCCATGCGCATTGAAGATCACATCCAGACCCTTGCCAACCGTCTCGGCGATGAAGACCCGGATGTGGCGCTGGCGGCAGGTCTGGCACTGGGTGCCATCGGTACCGACAGCGCTTATGAGGAGATGGTCTACGTTTTGCAGGGTGGATCAGAAAGCCTGCGGCAGGCGGTAGCCGAAGCCTTCGCTGCCATCCCCAATGTGGGTTATGAGGTCCTGTTCGACGCGGCCAATCACGAAGATTATATGATCCGGCGGGCCGCCGTTTTCGGACTGCGGCGTATCAACACACCCTGGGCCTTAATCGCAATCTACCGCCGCTCAATCGAAGATGAGCAGTGGTATGTGCGGACCGCCGCCGAACAGGCCCTTGAGACCATCAAGTTCGGTGATACGGGCAATCTGGTCCAGCGCTATCCAGCAGTTGAGTCTATCCCCTGGATGCGGGAATGGCTGAACGATCTGGGCGATGAAGCCGGTGCAGCGGTCGAAGCGGACATGCTGTTGAGCAAAGCCCTGGAAGAAGGCGACAGCATGGTCCAGATGTTGGCAGCAGCCAACATGGGGCAGTTGGGATTGGTGCAACACCTCAGCTTGCTCTATCTGGCGCTGCGTCATCGCAGCGAAGCAGTGCGCGACGCGGCCATGCGGGCCATCGGTGATCTTCAAGCACAGACCGGGCAAAACTTACCAGCACCAACATAAACAACAGAAAAGGGCGACCCGCGCGGTCGCCCTTTGATAATCGCTTATTCCAGGCCCATCGCCCGCAGATTGTCGTAGCTGATTTTGAGGCTGTCGAAGGGGTCGCCGGGGGTGATGTCCTGCTCGACAGCATACCATTCCACATTGGCGTCCTTGCATGCCTGTAAGATGGCCGGCCAGTTCAGATTACCTTCACCCACTTCGGCCATGACCTGTTCACGTCCACTAACGGCCATATCTTTCAGATGAACCACCGGCATGCGGTCCTTGACCTTCATGATCCAGGCTGCTGGATCGCCGCCGCCGGCCTGCACCCAGTAGGTGTCGATTTCCGCCTGAAGATAGCGCGGGTCGGTTTCATCATAGATAAGGTCGAGACCGGTACGATTGCCAAACCGCACAAACTCGAAATTGTGATTGTGATAGCTGAAAGTCAGATCAGCAGCAGCCAGCTTTTCACCGACTTCGGCAGCTTCCGCGGCGAAGCGCTTATAACCATCTTCATCGCCTTCGCGGTACTCAGCGGGCATGCTGCCGACAGCGACGTGCTGGCACTGCCACAGCTTATGTTGCGCGATAACGTCGTCAATGTCGCTTTGCAGCTTGTCCCAGCCGATATGGGTATTGCAAACGGTCAGGCCAAGATCGCTGACGATCTTCCAGACTTCATCGTGGGGAATGGGGCCGATGGCCGAAACCTGGACCGCCGTGTAGCCAATTTCTTTGATCTTCTTCATGCTGGCGGCGAAGTCTTCGGCGGTCTTGGTATGATCGCGGATAGTATAAAGTTGCGCAGCTAAAACAGGCATATTGCACTTCCCTTATTGGATCGTTACAAGTATGCCCATTATAACGGTTCCCATGAAAACCAGAAAGACCGTAGGGGCGGGTCCGGGTTACCCGCCCACGTCTATTGGCCCCTACGCCATCTGCGCCAGTTCGGTCGGCGTGAACACCAGCATATCGCCACTCATATCGAGATCGGCAACCACATGGTCTCCTTCACGCACGGTGCCATCCAGAATGGCGACCGCCAGCGGGTCCTGAAGTTCGCGCTGGATGGTTCGCTTGAGTGGACGCGCACCGAAGACCGGGTCGAACCCTCGCTCAGCCAGGAAGCCGCGTGCCTCCGGCGTGAGTTCCAGCGTGATCCGGCGCTCGGCCAGCAGCCGTTCCAGCCGCACAAGCTGAATATCCACAATCTGAACGATATGCTCGCGGGCCAGACTGTGGAACAGGATGATCTCATCCAGCCGGTTCAAGAACTCTGGCCGGAACTGACGGTCCAGTTCGCCCATGATCGCCTGACGCAGTGTAGCGGGATCGGCATCAGCCCCCATCTGTTTGATAAGCTGGCTGCCGATGTTGCTGGTCATAATAATCACCGTGTTGGTGAAATCGACCGTGCGCCCCTGCCCATCGGTCAGGCGGCCATCGTCAAACACCTGCAAGAAGATGTTGAACACCTCCGGGTGGGCCTTTTCGATCTCATCGAACAGCACCACACAGTAGGGACGACGGCGGACGACTTCAGTAAGCTGACCACCCTCTTCATAGCCGACATAACCGGGCGGGGCACCGATCAACCGGGCGACAGAATGGCGCTCGCCGTACTCGCTCATGTCGATGCGTACCATCGCGTTCTCGTCGTCGAAGAGATAATTCGCCAGAGAACGGGCCATCTCAGTTTTACCCACGCCAGTCGGTCCCAGGAACAGGAACGTACCCACCGGGCGATTGGGGTCCTGCAAACCGGCACGACTGCGCCGCACCGCCGCCGAGACCGCACGGACCGCGTCATCCTGACCGATAACTCGCTCGTGCAGGCGGTCCTCCATGTGCAGCAGCTTTTCGATCTCACCCTCCAGCAGACGCGACACCGGAATCCCCGTCCAGCGCGAAACAATAGCGGCAATCTCATCGGCATCGACCTCTTCTTTCAACATGGTCGATCCATCGTCCCGCATGGCGTTGATCGCCTCCTCGCGGGCCACCAGTTCCTTGTCCAGTTCGGGCAGTGTCCCATAGCGGAGCCGGGCCGCCGCTTCCAGATCGCTGCGCCGCTCGGCCTGCTCCAACTCGACACGGGCTTCATCCATCCGGGATTTGATCTCCCGGATCGATTCGATGGCTTCTTTTTCCTTTTGCCAGCGGGCCGTCAGCGCGTTGAGTTCCTCCTGGACGTTCGCCAGTTCGCCTTCCAGGTCCTTCAAACGCTGCCTGGACGCCTTATCCCGTTCTTTCTTGAGCGCTTCACGTTCGATCTCTAACTGCATCATATGCCGTTCAACCCGGTCCAGTTCCGCCGGACGCGAGTCGATCTCCATCTTGAGGTGCGCCGCCGCCTCATCGATCAGGTCGATAGCCTTATCCGGTAGCTGGCGGTCGGAGATATAACGATTGCTCAAAGTCGCCGCCGCGATTACCGCACTGTCCTGGATACGCACGCCATGATGGACCTCATAGCGTTCTTTAAGTCCACGCAAAATGCTGATGGTGTCCTCGACGCCGGGTTCATCGACAAAAACCGTCTGGAAGCGCCGTTCCAACGCTGCGTCCTTCTCAATATGCTTGCGGTATTCGTCCAGTGTGGTCGCGCCGATCATACGCAGTTCGCCGCGTGCCAGCATCGGCTTGAGCATATTGCCGGCGTCCATCGCACCTTCGGCGGCACCGGCACCGACGACCGTGTGCAGTTCGTCCAGAAACATGATGATCCGACCATCGCTGTCGGAGACTTCTTTCAGGACCGCTTTCAGCCGTTCCTCGAACTCACCGCGATACTTGGCACCGGCCAGCAGACTGCCCATATCCAGCGCCATGATCTGCTTATCACGCAGTCCCTCCGGCACATCGCCGTTGACAATCCGCTGCGCTAATCCTTCCACGATGGCCGTCTTACCCACACCAGCCTCGCCAATCAGCACCGGGTTGTTCTTGGTCCGGCGGCTGATAACATGGATCACGCGCCGAATCTCCTCGTCACGCCCGATAACCGGGTCCAACTTGCCCTGCCGCGCCATCGCGGTCAGATCACGCCCGTACTTTTCCAGACTTTTGTAGGTGCCTTCCGGTTCCTGGCTGGTAATACGCTGACCACCGCGAATCGCGGTGAGTGCCTGCAAAATGGCGTCATGGCTGATGCCATTGCGGGCCAACAAACCACTGACCGTCGTGTCGTTCACCAATGCCAGCAGAATATGCTCGGTGCTGATGTATTCGTCGCGCATCTTCCCGGCTTCGGATTCAGCCTGATTGAGAACCTGCACGGTGGCACGACTCAGACCAATCTGGACGTTGCTGCCGGTCACACGCGGCAGATTATCCAGCATGCCCTGGACATCGGTCATCAATGACGCCGGACGTGCGCCAATCTTGGCTGCGATTTCCGGCACCACGCCATCCTGCTGCTGCAACAGTGTCGCCAGGATATGGGCCGGTTCGATGGCGTTATGACCGTATTCGGTCGCCAGGGATTGCGATTTTAAGAGCGCTTCTTGCGCTTTGTTGGTGTACCTGTTTAAATCCATCTTTGATACCCTTCTCATCCTTTACGATCCACAGCATAGCATGTCAATATCTGAAGCCCATCAGCACAATATCAGATAAGCGTATATGCGTTATAATCGGTTATGTACCGTAAGACTCAGGCCGGAGCATCATGTCGCACGTTTTCATCAGCTACAGCAGCAAGAACATTGATTACGCTCAAAATCTGGCAAACACCCTCACCCAACTCGGCTTCGACATCTGGATCGACAACCGCAAGCTCCAGAGCGGTGATGACTGGTGGCGGGCAATCGTCCAGGCGTTGAGTACATGCAGCAGTTTCGTCGTCATTCTCACACCGGAGTCCGACGCATCAAAGTGGGTCCAGCGCGAGATCACCCTGGCCGATAACTGGAACAAACCCATGTTCCCGCTCCTGCTAGCCGGTGACATCAACACCGAGAATTTCCTGATATTTGTGCGCACGCAGTATGAAGATGTACGAAACGGCCAACTGCCACCAGAACGATTTTACCAACGGCTGGCGCAGTCCACACCGCGCAAGTCCGCGCCGGGGACCGTTATCCAGAACACCGCCACCAACGCCTACGATCCACAACTGGCGACGGCCATGCAAAGTCCGCCGGAACAGCCCTATTACTTCTCGCCCGTCGGCACCTGGAACGCTCAGATTCAAAACACATATAATGGTGTCTATGGCAGCGGCACGTACATTTTTGCCCCCAATGGTGCCTTCAGCGCACGTTTGAGCAATCCGATGGGAACCTTTGACGCCCAGGGCCAGTGGAATCTATATGGCAATCAGATGGGGTTGCAGGGCATGCAGTGGCCGGTCATGTGGCCCGCCAATCAGATGCCTTACATGACGGTTCTGCACATCAACGATGCATCGCCGGTGTTATTTCGCGGCAGTACCGCCGGTGGCGAGGTCTTCGTCTGCCAGCGAGTCAGTTAGCAGTCGCCGTCCCAGGCCAGCCGATAGATGACCATTTTGGAGCCACCATTCGCGGTCGCGGTGGTGCCGTCGGACTGATAATGAAAGCACAGTCGCGGATCGGTCACATCCTGCCCCGGCACCTGATCGGTAAACGCCATCAAGTAGCGGGCATCGCGCTCCTGCATCAAGGCCCATAGACCGTCCGGGTCACCGATAAGCGGTGTCACCTCCGGACTGACCAGACCGGCAATATCGAGGATGGTCAGGCGATCCGCGAAATAGCCGACCGCGCCGATGTCGTGGACTGCCAGCAGCGCGTCCTGCGGTAGATTGTCACGCATCCACTGAGCCGGAGCCACCATCTCTTCTTCGATGATCGCCACATCGGTGCGGTAGACATCGCGCCCCAGCACCAGCGCAAAATACACCAGAGATACGACAGCAGCAGCGGCCAGAGTCCGCGCCGGGATGCGGGCCAGCATGATCTCCTTAGTGACGACCACAAAATAATACGTTCCGGCAGCACCCAGGACGATCAACCCCGGAAGCGCCGGAATCACATAGCGCCCGTGCTGGTAGGTGGCCGGTAGGCGTGCGGCATAGAGCGCGATCAACCCCACCGCCCAAAACAGCGGCAGCAGCCAGCGGATGTCGCACCGCAGCGCCCGGTACACCATATAGACCATGCCCGGAATCAGTAGGGCCTGCGCACCCGCCAGAATCGGCTCGGTCATTCCCCACAGGCGATCCAGATACGGCTGTGCTAGGAGTGGGCGGTGCTGGATATACTTGGCCTCCGACGTATCCGGCAGCAAGCCACCACCGAGGCTCAGATTGAGCAGCAGATAAGGCGCGATCATGATGGCGAAGGCTCCCATCGCCCCCTTGATCCAACGTGTAGGAACACGATAAATCGTATCCGGTTGGTCCACCCCGGACGACAAGAATGGCGTCCGCGAATCACGTCTATGGTCGTAGGGACGCACTTCTGCGCGTCCGCCGGACGACACATTCAAATTGAACAGCCGCCAGTGCGATAGAACCCGATGCACAACATACACCAACCCGGCCAACCCCGCCGCCAGAATCCCTTCCGGGCGCGTGGATACTGTCAGCGCCGCCACCACCCCGAAGATCACGCCGGAACGTGTCGAATCGTCATCGCGCCACGCCAGCCACATCAACGCCAGCACCAGGGTGGAAAACAGCATTGTTTCCATACCAGAAGATGCTGCCCATAACAGGTGCCACGATAATATCAGCGTCAATCCGGCCACCAGACCGGCGATCCGGTCATCTGGCAGCAGCTTATCCACCATGCGTGCGCCGATCATGGCCGCTACCGCGAGTGCCAGCACACCGAGCGTATGGGTCCACACCATATGCGGCAGGTTCAGCGCATAACCGACTGCCAGCATAACCGTGTAGAAGGGTGCAGTCGAAGCTGCCGATAGATCGCCAGAGATAAACGACCACTCACTGTGCTGCCCCAGGTTGCGCCCATAGACCTGATGAATCCAGCTATCATCCAGCGGGAAGCCGCCGTCACGGGTGTAGAATCCCACCAGCAGCGCCGCCAGCAGCAAGAATACCCCATCCCGCAGCATGACGATCTGATTATCGCGCAATCGCATAGAGCGTGCCTCCTGCCACATCGACCGGCGTCAGAAAATCCGGCGGGTTATTCGTATCAAGATCGAAACTCACCGGCACCGCCGTTCCCTGGATCAGAACATGGGTGGCATGGTAATTTTCAGCCAGGTCCAACAGAGTCTCTACCGGCGCGTTGGGCAGCACCAACGCGCTCAGACCGGTGTGATAGTAAAATTCCGGCGGATCATTGACCACCACACGGGCATCATCCGGCAGCACATCCCGCACCCGCTGATACAGTCCCGGCGTAGACTCTTCGACGCGGTTGGGTACAGCGATATTCCATGAGAGAACCAGCGCCAGCGCCACCAACCCGACCGAGAAAACCCACTTGGCCGAACGCGGATTCCAGGTGCGCCGCCGCACCGCAATCCAATCGACCAGATCATCTAATCCGGCCACACCCAGCGCCATCCACCAGGGAAACAGCGCCACCGACGAATGCAGCAAACCGCCACGATACCCGGCGAACGGAAATATCAACGTCATCAAGATATGCAAACCCAGGGCATACCACAGCACGCCGCGCAAGAACGGCTCACGACGGCGATTCCACAACGCCAGCAGCAGCAGTGGAGCCAGAACGATCAAGCCTTCGACAGCGATGAAGGTCTGCAAATTACTGACGAACGCGGTCCAGCGTGAGTCGATGAATGCCTGCGCGGTGAAGTCGCCCAGACTGGCTCCTGGCGGATAGTTGAACAGATCGTCATAACTCAGGTACCACATGGCCTGTGCGCCCCCCAGTGGCAGCGGCGTGCCAATCTCAATCAGATTGCGCACAAACCAGGGTCCCATCGCCAGTAGATACCCTGTTGTTACCAGGGCCAGCGCGGTCAGGCTGCGGCGGTCGAGCAAAATCACCAGCCATGCCACCAGCAGCAGCAGCACCCCGTCCACGCGAGTCAGATGGCTCAATCCGGCGCATATCCCCGCCAGCAGCCACCAACGCGGTTTATGCGCAGTCGCACCCAGTCCGATAAACACCAGCGCCAGCGATCCCACCAGCGCGTAGGGAACGAAATTGTCAGTCTGGCCCCAGAAGCGGGCGTAGAAGCCACCGGCGAGCGTCATGATCCCGGCCACCCACATGTGCCGGCGTGTGCCGCCGATGCGCCCACCCAACCAGAAACCGACTCCGGCGACCGCTGCCAGCATCACCGCCAGCGGCCACTGCGCTGCGTAGTAGTCGCCCGGTGCATCCAGCACCCACATGCCGAATCCAGCCACCAACGAGGTCAGTGGCATCCAGTAGAGATGTGAAGGCGCGGCTTCATCTGGCGCGATTGTCTCCGGTGCGCCGTTGTACGTGTAGAGATAGCCGTCCGTCAGACCGTCACCCGCTGCCAACCGTTCCGCCGCGTTGAAGTAGTAATAGGCGTCGGTGTAGCCCGGCTGCGCCGACAACCCGCGTGTGAGCAGCACGGACCCGACCAGGGCCAACAGGGCAAAAAAGATGATGTGCTTTCTCACTGCTGCCACCATAGACGACGTGTCAGCCACAGCAATGCATAGGCTAGAAACGGCAGCGGCAGGAACAACGAGGGATGTTCCAGCGTCGCTCGTCCCTGCACAGTGATGAGGAACTGCGCCCAGGAGAACCCCCACAGCATCACCAGCGCCACCAACGCCGCGACATGGCCCCAACGCGCATCTATCTGCTTGAGATAGAACATCAGCGCCAGATTGAACACGACAAAATGCGGGGTTGCCGTCCGCAGCGCTACCAGATGGGTGACGGACAGTGTGAGGACCAGCGCCCATAACATGCGCTCGCGCCGTTGTTCGACCAGCACCGTATACCAGGCCCACAGCATCGGCAGGATGAACACCAGATTGACGACCCATTCAACCGCCGTACCCACGTTGAAATAATGCTGCACCACAATCCAGACCGGTGAGCCGGTATCGGGATAAGCCGCAGCCGTGTACTCAGGATATTGGCGCACCTGATCTAACCAGTCGCCAAACCACGCCGGTTCCAGGATAAACGAAGCCAGCATCAACCCGGCGAAGGCGACGGCAAAGGCCGTGACAAAACGCCAGCGCTGAAAACGTACCCCCCACAGCAGCAGAAGCGGCACCAATAAATAGCCCATCTGCGGCTTGAATGTCGAAACCGCCAGCGCCACACCGGCCAGAACATCCAGCTTATGACGGAACAAGGCCCACACGGTCACGATTTGCAGCAGATACACGATATGGCTCGGCTGGCCCAGAAACAAGCCGCGCCCGGCGAAGTAATCAAACAGTGACCAGACAATCAGCGGGAGCAGCAGCCACGTCACCGGCTGCCACTGGTATAAGTTGAGCAGCAGCAGCAGCGCCGCCACCAGACATACTTCGAGCAGCACCATCCATATCGCCGACGCCCAGGCATAATCCATGAAGACGGTCGGCCCGACCACAAACACGGTGTAAAACGGGTAGACAAAAAATCCGGGGTCTTCGTTCTCGACAACTGGACGCCCATAAATGCGATCCTGGATGTTCAGACTCGCCTGTTCGCTGTAGGGGCTGAGGCCGTCCTCGAAGAAGGAACGTGACCCTTCCCAGCGGGAGAGAAAATCGTTGTGGCCGGGGAACGGTTCGGTGAAGAAGTTGTGGGTCATCACCACATTACCGACCAGCACGGCGATCAGAATGGCAGCAGCGACGATCCCCTGAACCACCCCACTATTCGATTTTGCGCCTACTGCTGCATCTTGCATCAATCCCCCTATTCTAAATCGAAGTAGTTATGATCCACCATCTGCACCACGTAGTGACGTTCGGTCACAACCCCGACCTCGTGTTCCATCATCAGGCGCGTGAGTTCGGCCCCATCCATCAGAATCACCTTCACCTCAGATACCCCGGCAGTGTACTCAACCGCCTCCTGAGTGAAGCGTGATGTAGTGATGAACACACCTTTCTTGCCCTTCACCCCGATCAGGCTGCCGACAAACGCCTGGATTTCCGGCCTGCCCACCGGTCGGTCCGGGGTCCAGCGCTTGGCCTGGATGTAAATCGTATCCAGACCCAGTTTGTCCTCCTGGATATAACCGTCAATGCCGCCGTCGCCGCTGCGCCCGACCGTCCGGCTGGCGCTGGCATGCGAACTGCCATAGCCCATCGCCAGCAGCACATCGACCACCAGACGCTCAAAAAACGCTGGCGACCCCGACAGCACAATATCGAGCAAGTCGTCGGCAAGGTCCTGGCGGATACCCAGATAAGCCGTTTGCATCAAATCGTGCGGAGTCATGTCGATATAACCATAATCGACCGCTTCGGGAGTGTCGTGCTTGCCGTTGATGAACGTTCGGAACTCCGGGAACTGCATCAGGAAACGCCGGTTGATGTGCGTCGGACCGGAACGCAGTACATCCACACCGCGCTGTGTAATGCACACCTTGCCCCATCCGGCACTTTCCAGCAGTCCGGCTTTCTTGAGATAGGTTGCCGCCCAACTGGCGCGATCCTCAAAGCGGGTCTTTCTCCCGCTCGGCAGCAATTCATTGCGCTGATCGTCGGTCAATTCCAGGTGATCGGCCAGTTCATCAATCACATCGCGCAGCGCATGGACCGCGCCATCCCCGACCAGTTGCAGCAGCGGCAGAGTCAACTGGTCAAACGTCGGTACCTGTACTTTCCACATCATCGCCAAACCCCACATAACGGAACATCTGTCCTATTATTCTAGCACAGGTTCCTTGCGGAGTTCCTGGTACAGCGCCACGCACAGTCCCACCAGAATCAGCGTGCGGGCGATAATCATCCCGGCGAAGGGCAGCACCAGCGGTCCAGTGATCTCACCGCCGGTATCACCCGTGCGGATGAACAGCACCGGGTATTCGACAAACACCGCCATGCTCAAGACCACCGTAATCAAGACACCGTTCTTGGTCGGGAAACTCAGCAGCACCAGCGGGATGATCTGCGCCATCCACTGCGGACTCCAGCCCTGTGCCTGGAGGAAAAAGATCAGCACGGTGATGGTCACAAACGCGACCAAACCGCGATCATCCAGGCGACGCGCACGCAAAAAGACGAATAAACCGATGGCCCCGGCGACCGCTAACCGCACAAATGACGGAATCACTGGCTCGTTGCCGTAGAGTTCACCGGCGGCATCGGCGTCCAGATGGCTCTCGACGGTGCCGAAGTTGCCGGTCGTGTAATTGCCATCCAGAAGCGCCCATACCGTTTGATACGACGCCTTACCGAACTGCGCCGTCAGTGAACTCGTCACCATGTCTGGGTCGCCATCATTGGCCGAGTTGTTGATATACAGCAGTCCGTAGACGATTACGAAAATGCCCACCACGATTGCCGTGAAGCGTGCCGCCGAACGCCAATCGCGGAAACGGAACACCGCACCCAACAGCAGTGCCGGTGTGAACTTCGTCAGCGCACCGATGGCCGTTGTCACCGCTGAGCGGGTATCCTTTGCCTGGATCAGCCACCACAATCCCAACAGCAGGAAAAACGCGACGAT
>CAYQJO010000037.1:0-4611 GCA_964417785.1 uncultured Anaerolineaceae bacterium
AATCCGCTGATCGCTCTCAATTGTCAAACCGCTGGCTGCTGCCGAAGATTTGAGTGAGTAACAGTTCAATCCGGCGATTGATCCGCCGCAGCCGCGCACGGATACGGACCAGCAGGTAACCGGCACGCCGCTGCCGCTCTTTCAGGTGCCAGAGTTTGCGTTCGTCGGCATCGGCGACCCCCCATTTGAGGACCGTCGCGGCCCAGGTCAAGCCACCGCCAAAGCCGACCATCGCCACATAATCTCCTTCTTTGATCCGGCCATCGCGCAGTGCGTCGCATAGTGCAATCGGAATCGATGCCGCCGATGTGTTGCCGTAGGTGGAGAGATTGGTGATAAATCTGGATGGGTCGATATGCAAACTGCGGGCAGCGGCCTGGATGATCCGCTCGTTGGCCTGGTGCGGGATGATGGCGCTGAGGTCATCGACGGTGATACCGGCTTTGTCCACAGCTTCGCGGATACTCTCACCGATGACGCGGGTGGCGAATTTGAACACCTCACCGCCCGACATGTACATCTTGTGCAGGCGGGCGTCGTGTACACCGTTGAGTGAACGGATGCTTTCGGAAACCTGGGTTGGCAGCGTGAGCAGTTCCGCGCCGGAACCGTCCGAGCGCAAGACCGATGAGAGTACGCCGCCCTCGGATTCGTGGGCTTGCAGAACTACGGCCCCCGCGCCATCCCCGAACAGAATCGACGTGCTGCGGTCTTTCCAATCCAGCACCCGCGACATGGTTTCGGCACCGATGACCACCGCAGTCGTGATGCTGCCAGCGCGAATCGCCTGTGTTACCATGTCCAGGCCGTAGACGAAACCGGAACAGGCGGCACTCAAATCGAATGCGCCCGCGTTAGATGCCCCGAGCCAGTGCTGGACAAGGCTGGCGGTACTGGGAAACATGTGTTCCGGAGTGCTGGTAGCGACGACGATCAGGTCGATTTCTGATGGCAGCACATCCGTGATCTGAAGCGCTTGCTGTGCGGCTTTGAGTGCCAGTTGAGATGTGGTCTGTCCTTCACCCGCGATGCGCCGTTCACGGATGCCGGTGCGTGTGCGAATCCAGAGGTCGTCGGTGTCCAGGATGGCGGCCAGATCGTCATTTGTCACGACATTGTTGGGGACGTACATGCCCCAACCGATGATATGGGCGTAGCGGTTCTTAGCGGCCATTGTGATTGTATTCACCGATGATGATGACCGCGTTATGACCGCCGAACCCGAATGAATTGCTCATTACAGTACGGACTGTGTGCGTTTTGCCCTGGTTGGCGGTGTAGTCCAGGTCGCAGTTGGGATCAGGTTGATCCAGATTGATCGTGGGCGGAATCCAGTTGTCGTGAATCGCCTTGATACAGAAGACAGCTTCGGTTGACCCGGCTGCGCCCATCAAATGACCGGTCATCGACTTGGTTGAACTGATGGGTATTTCGTAGGCCGCTTCGCCCAGTGCCTTTTTGATCGCGACGGTCTCGCTCACATCGTTGAGTGTGGTGCTGGTCCCGTGTGCATTGATGTAATCTAGGTCTTTGGCTTTCAATCCGGCATCGTCCAGCGCACGCCGGATCGCTTCAGCGGCACCTTCGCCGGTATCCAGCGGCGCGGTAACATGATAGGCGTCCGATGTATGACCGTAGCCCAGAATCTCGGCGTAAATGGTGGCATCGCGGGCGAGTGCGTGTTCCAGCGCTTCCAGGATCAACACACCGGCTCCTTCGGCCACCACAAAACCGTCACGGTCAACATCAAACGGGCGCGAGGCGCGTTCCGGTGCATCGTTGCGCCGCGAGATGGCGGTCATGTTGTTGAAGCTGGCGATGGTGATGGGTTCGACGGCGGCTTCGGTGCTGCCAGCCAGCATAACGTTGGCTCTGCCGGAGCGGATGATCTCGGCTGCTTCACCGATGCAGTTATTGCCGGTGGCGCAGGCTGTCGAAATGGAGAAGTTGGGTCCACGCAAACCGAACGACATCGAGATTTTGCCCGACGGTGCATCGGGCAGCATCATGGGGACCAGCAGCGGGCTGACCGACCTGGCTCCGTTGCCCACAAAACGCAAGGTGCTATCGACCAGCGTGGCGATCCCACCGATTCCGGTACCGACGACCACACCAATGTCATACTGGTTGGTGGGTGTGACTTCCAAGCCAGAATGTTTGAGTGCCTGATCGGCTGCGTAGAGTCCCAATTGTGTCACACGATCCGTGCGGCGGGCCTCGCGCCGCCCCAGGAACTCGACCGGGGAAAACGCCTTGACCTCGCCGCCGAAGCGGTTTTCCAGGTTAGAAGGATCAAATCGTGTAATGGGGCCGATGCCAGAATGACCTTGCGCGATGTTGCTCCAGGCTTCTTCAACGGTGTTGCCGGTGGGGCAGATGATGCCCATGCCGGTTACTACGACTCGCCGTCTTTCCAACAGAAGTGTCCTCGCTGCGATACTCTCAATCGCATTATAAGGTGAAATCGCCGTTTGTTAAACAGAGTGCCATGCTATAATGCGGACCTGTTTACCGAATCAACCATCGTGAGCCTATGATACTGGTTACGGGTGCGACCGGCTTTATCGGTCGCCATGTAGTCGCCAAACTCCTGGATCAACAACTGCCTGTCCGCTGCCTGCTTCCCGCAAACCGACAACGTGATCTGCCCTGGGCGGTGCCGGAGATGGTCACCGGGACGGCACTGGACGAGGAAGCGCTGTTTGCAGCGGTGACGGGCGCTCATGTCATCATCCATCTGGAAAACGCGCAGTGGTGGGGCCGACCGCGCGAATTGGAACGGGTGGAGGTTATCGGAACGCGTAACCTGATCTCGGTGGCCCGGTCAGCCCGTGTGGGGCGGATCATCACGCTGAGCCAGCTTGGTGCATCGCCATCGTCCGCTTTCAACTTGCTGCGGATCAAAGGCGAGGTTGAAGGTTTGATCCGCGACAGTGGTCTGGCGTATACGATCATCCGTCCCGGTCTGGTATTTGGACCCGACGATGCTTTCATCAATCATATTGTGATGCTGCTGGCTCTCAACCCGTTTGTGTTTATGATGCCGGGGCAGGGCGAGATCATCCTGCATCCCATCCATGTCGATGACGTAGCCGAGGCGATGGTACGCAGCCTGGACCTGATCGACACCGTTGACCGTGCTATCGATATCGGTGGGCCAGAGTACATTGTCATGCGCGATTTGATCCAGACTGTCATGCGGGTGAGCGGCATTTACCGGACTATCGTTCCGTTGGAGCCGTATGTGATGCGCGGCCTCACGCGCTTCTGGGGGATATTTCTGCGGCGTACCTTGATGTCATCACAGTGGATGGACATTCTGGCCGCCAGTCGCACGGCGCGATTGGGCAATACCTACGAGTTTTTCGGGTTTCATCCCCGGCGGTTTGAGGATACGCTGTTGACCTATCTGCCGGAACAACGCTATTTTCTGCCAGCACTGCGCTATATGGTGCGCCGACGCCCGCGTGGTTTTTGATGTGAATGGACGGAGGAGAGAACAATGTCGCTAAATAACAAGACAGTTGCTTTCATCGGTGGTGGTGTGATGGGCGAGGCGATGATCAAAGGGGTGTTGCACAAAGACCTGCTGGCTGCCGGGTCGATCATTGCGGCTGATGCACGCCCGGAGCGCGGCAAAGAACTGGTTCACCGTTATGGGGTCCAGTTTACGACGGATAACACCGAAGCGGTTGAAGCGGCGGACATTCTGGTGCTGTCCGTCAAGCCACAGATCATGGATCGCATACTGCCCGGTGTGCGCGGTCATCTTAAGGCCGGTACGCTGATTATGAGCATCGCTGCCGGGTATACACTTGAGCGGCTGATACAGGGTAGCGAGACTGATTGTGTTGTGCGGGCCATGCCCAACACACCGGCCCAGATCGGTCTGGGAATCACGGTGTGGACCGCGAATCCGGCAGTGACCGACATCCAGCGGACATGGGCCGAGACGATCCTGGGCGCGATGGGCGAGACCCTGTATGTGGCGGACGAGAATTATCTGGATATGGCGACAGCACTGAACGGCAGCGGCCCATCGTATGTCTTTTTGCTCATGGAAGCCATGATCGATGCCGGGGTGCATATGGGCTTTTCCCGCGAGGACGCCCAACATCTGGTACAGCAAACCATGCGCGGATCAGTTGAATATGCCATCAGTTCAGGATTGCATCCGGCAGAATTGCGCAATCAGGTCACAAGTCCTGGTGGTACCTCGGCGGCGGCACTTTATCAGCTTGAAAAGGGAGGTGTACGAACGATGATTTCAAAAGCCATCTGGGCTGCCTACCAGCGGTCACGCGAACTGGGCCAAGGATGAGCGGTGTTTGTGAAAACGTGGACATAATGAAGACGATACGATACAATACGCCCTCAATCTGTAAGCTTTGTAAATCTTCGGCTATCAGGAGTCCGAGACATGGCGGAAGCCTCCCCAAATTTATATCAATCCATACTTGATCAAATCAGCGCCTTTGAGCCGAGCATCGAGGCGGTAGAAGTCGGTTATGTCGAAGAGATCGGTGATGGCATCGCTCGCGTCGCCGGTCTGGACAATATTCGCTTCAGTGAACTGGTCCGGTTTGAGAACGGCACAGTCGGCATTGCTTT
>CAYQJO010000037.1:4711-26065 GCA_964417785.1 uncultured Anaerolineaceae bacterium
ATCGGTCGCGGTCAGCGTGAGTTGATTATCGGTGACCGGCAGGTGGGTAAGACGACTGTCGCTATCGACACCATTATCAACCAGCGCGGCGAGGACCTGTACTGCATCTACGTCGCCATCGGCAAGCGCAAGGGCGAGGTGGCGCGTCTGGTGGCGCTGCTGGAAGAGTATGGCGCGATGGAATATACGACCATTGTGGTTGCATCGGCCTCTGATCCGGCGGCGATGAACTACATTGCGCCCTACGCTGGCTGCGCTATCGGCGAGTGGTTTATGGAAAATGGCATGGACTCACTGGTGGTCTATGACGATCTCTCCAAACATGCCTGGGCGTACCGGCAGGTGTCGCTGCTGCTGCGCCGTCCCCCTGGTCGTGAAGCCTATCCTGGTGATGTGTTCTATCTCCACAGCCGCCTGCTGGAACGTGCGGCTCAGTTGAGCGAGGCACGCGGCGGTGGCAGCCTGACCGCGCTGCCGATCATTGAGACTCTTCTCGGTGACGTGTCAGCGTATATTCCGACCAATGTCATCTCGATCACGGACGGTCAGATTTATCTTGAAGCTGACCTGTTCTACTCTGGTCAGCGTCCAGCGCTTAACGTTGGTGTCAGTGTGAGCCGTGTTGGTGGTGATGCGCAGACCTCCATTATGAAGAAGGTCGCTGGTGGTATGCGTCTGGACCTGGCGCAGTTCCGCTCGCTGGCGGCGTTTGCTCAGTTCGGCTCTGATCTGGACAAAACGACGCAGGCACAGCTTGATCGTGGTCTGCGCCTGACCGAACTGTTAAAGCAGGTTCAGTACAATCCACTGCCGCTGGCCGATCAGGTTGCCCTGGTTTATGCCGGTACCGAGGGCTATCTCGATGAGGTTGAGGTAGCACGGGTCAAGGAATGGCAGGAAGCGTTCTTGCGGGCGTTTAATACGCAGTATGCCGATGTGGTCGAGAAGATCAACCAGGAGCTGAAACTGAGCGACGAAATTCGCGAGGCGTTGGGCGAGACACTTACAGAATTCAACGCGAACTGGAGCTAAGTCATGCCCAGTACCCGTGAGGTTCGCAATCGAATTCGCAGTGTAAAGAACATCGGCCAGATCACAAGAGCACTGGAAGCGGTCTCCGCATCGCGGGTGCGCCGGGCGCAAGCTCGCGTGCTTGCCAGCCGTGCTTACGCGGAAAAAGCGATGGAGATTCTGCAAAATGTCCAGGGCGCAACTGCTGGTGCGGCGGCGCTTCATCCACTGTTAGAGGATCGAGAAGAGGTTAACACGATCATGATGGTTTTGATTACATCAGATCGTGGTCTGGCGGGAGCCTTCAACACCAATATCATTCGCGTTGCCGAGCGCTTTGCCGAAAAGTTGGGCAAGCCGGTGCAGTGGGTGGCCGTTGGGCGTAAGGGACGCGACGCACTGTTTCGTGCCGGTCATAACGTGGTGGCCGAGTTCAGTGACATACCGGATGATCTGACCATCGCCGACATCGCTCCGGTGGCGCGTCTGGCGAAGGACGCCTTCATGAGTGGTGAAGTAGATGATGTGTATATCGCCTATACCGATTTCATCAACACACTGACCCAACGTCCTGCGGTGATTGGCTGGCTGCCGCTGGTCCCCCGTGACCTGGGTGACGAGAATTTCAAGAAAACTGTTGAGCCAACAGCCAGCAATCAGGATTATGAGTTTGAACCGAATGCACAGTCGATCATCGACGAGATAGTGCCGCGTTTTACTGAACTGACGCTGTATCAGGCGTTCCTGGAAAGCAAAGCCAGCGAGCATTCCGCACGGATGGTGGCGATGCGCAATGCGTCGGATAATGCAGGGCAGTTGGTGGATGATCTCACGCTGGTCTACAACAAGGCACGGCAGGCGACCATTACCGCTGAGATTCTCGACATCGTGGGCGGTGCGAAAGCGCTGCAAGATTCGTTGGATCGTGCGGCGGATAAAATTATGCACACCAAACACCAGGAAGACCACGACGTCGGACACGACCGGGCGGAAGACGATCTGACACGCATCGAAGGCATCGGCCCCAGGATGGAAGCTGCGTTGAAAGCGGCGGGCATCCGGACCTATCGCCGTCTGGCCGGGGCCAGTGAGGCCGAAATCCAATCCGCCATACAGGAAGCGGGAATGCGACTGGCACCAGGTTTATCGACCTGGGCGCAGCAAGCCGCGTTAGCAGCCAGAGGCGACTGGGTTGGCCTGGAGGTCTATCAGAGTCAACTTGTTGCCGGACGTGAGACCTAGTTGAAAACAGGAGACAAGATACATGAGTGAATTTGAAGGACAGATTACACAGGTCCTCGGCGCGGTTGTCGATGTCACATTTCCTCGCGGTCAACTGCCGAAGATTTTCGACGCCATCCGTGTTCCGCGTGAAGATGACGAAGACCTGATTCTGGAAGTGCAGATGCATCTGGGCGAGAGTGCGGTGCGCACGGTGGGTATGGATACGACCGATGGTTTGCAGCGGGGTGCGAAGGCCTATGCCACCGGTCAGGCGATCACGGTACCGGTTGGTGATGCCGCACTGGGGCGCGTCTTCAATGTGCTGGGCCGTCCGATTGATGATGGTGCCGCCATCAGTGACGACTCGCCGCGTCTCCCGATCCACGCGCAAGCTCCCGTCTTCGAAGATCAATCGACCCAGGTCGAGATGTTCGAGAGCGGTATGAAGGTTATCGATCTGGTAGCGCCGATGACTCGCGGTGGCAAAACGGGTATTTTCGGTGGTGCCGGTGTGGGCAAGACCGTGACCATCCAGGAGTTGATTAACTCGATTGCCACGCAGCACGCGGGTTTGTCGGTGTTTGCCGGTGTGGGTGAGCGGACTCGCGAGGGTACGGCACTCTACCAGGAAATGGAAGAAGCCGGTGTGTTGGATAAGCTGGCGATGGTGTTCGGTCAGATGAATGAGCCGCCCGGTGTGCGTTTGCGCGTGGCGCTTTCGGGATTGACGATGGCGGAATACTTCCGCGATCAAGGCAAAGATGTGCTGATGTTTATCGACAACATCTTCCGCTATTCGCTGGCGGGTGCGGAAGTGTCGGCCCTGCTCGGTCGTATGCCGTCAGCGGTGGGTTACCAGCCGACATTGGCGGATGAGATGGGCCAGCTTCAGGAGCGTATCACATCGACCCGGACGGGTGCGATCACGTCGATGCAGGCGGTGTATGTGCCGGCGGATGACTACTCCGACCCGGCTCCGGTGGCCGTATTCACGCATCTGGATGGAACGATTGCGCTGGAACGTTCGATTGCCTCGCGTGGTCTTTTCCCGGCGGTAGACCCATTGAACAGTACCAGCAAGATTCTGGACCCGCTGATTATCGGCGAGGAACATTACAACACGGCGCGTGAAGTGCAGCAGGTGCTTCAACGCTACAAGGACTTGCAGGACATCATCGCTATTCTGGGTGTCGATGAGCTTTCGGCGGACGATAAGCTGCTGGTGGCCCGCGCCCGTAAGATCGAGCAGTTCCTCAGCCAGCCGATGGTGGTCGCGGAGCAGTTCACCGGACGTGAGGGCAAGTACGTCAAGATCAAGGATACCGTGCGTGGTTTCCGCATGATCCTGGACGGCGAGGTCGATTACATCCCGGAGCAGATGTTCTATATGGCTGGCCCGATTGAGGATGTGCTTCAGCGTTACGACGCGGCACAGTAGGAGGCGGCAGCGTGACCATACACGTAGAAGTGGTCTCTCAGGAGCGCAAAGTCTTTGAGGAACCGGAAGCCGATATGGTTCTCGTTCCCGGATCGGAGGGTCAGTTGGGTATTCTGCCCCGGCATGCCCCGGTTGTCACCTCACTGGATTATGGTGAGTTGATTATCCGCAAGCAGGGGGCTGAGGAACGGTTCGCGGTTTACGGTGGCGTTGTCGATATTCGGCCCGGTCATGTGGTCGTGCTGGCTGATCTGGCCCAATCCTCGTTTGCGCTGGATGCTGAGGCGGCGGAGGCGGCGCGGGCCAGAGCCGAGGAGATGCTGCGCGAGGGGCCGCCGGAAGAGGAAAACCGTCAGGCAGCATTGGCCTTGCGGCGAGCCAATCTGGAGTTAAAGATCAGTCGTAGGATCAGCCAGGGCAGCTCGATTATGCGGATTATCGGCGACGAAGACGAATACAGCGAGTAATCGTTCACTCTGGCATTGTGATGTGACGCCCGGCGATAAATCGTCCGGGCGTTGCTTTTTCCCCCTGGCAAATGTATATTGCCATGCAGCGAATCAGAATGAGATAGGCCATGCCACTATTCAGCAAGCGGCTCGGCGTTGACCTCGGCACCGTCAATGTCTTGATCTATGAAAATGGTCAGATTGTTCTTCAAGAACCATCGCTGGTGGCGGTGGCGGCAGAGGAGGATGACCGGGGGCGCATCAATGTGATGGAAATCGGGCAGCCTGCCCGTGAAATGATGGGGCGGGTCTACGAGGAAGATATTCAGGTTGTGCGCCCGCTGCAAAATGGCGTCATTGCGGACTACGAGGTGACGGAATTTATGCTGCGTCATTTCTTCGGCAAAATTGCCGGGCGGATGGCTTTCTTTCGTCCAACGGTGATGATCTCCGTACCCTATGGCGTGACCAGTGTCGAGAAGCGAGCGGTCCATGAAGCGGCACTGGCAGCAGGTGCCAGGGAGGCACATTTGATCTGGGAACCGCTGGCGGCGGCACTTGGCGCTGGCCTGCCAGTGGCAACGCCTGCTGGTGATATGGTGGTCAATATCGGTGGCGGGATTACCGAAGCTGCCGTCATCAGTATGAACAATATTGTCCGTGCTGAGAGTGGGCGGGTCGGTGGTTTGCGCCTGGATGATGGCATCATCGCCTATGTGCGGCGCAAGTACAATCTGATCATCGGCCAACCGACGGCGGAGGCCGTCAAGATTCAGATCGGTGCGGCTGTCACGCAGCCGGAGGAGATGTCGATGGATATCCAGGGGCGCGATAACGTGAGCGGTCTGCCGCGTACAGTGACGATTACAACAGGTGAAGTGATCGAAGCGCTGGCGGAACCGTTGAATGCGATCCTGGGGGTTGTCAAAAACGTTCTCAGCACCACGCCGCCGGAGTTATCATCGGATATTATTGACCGGGGCATCACGCTGACTGGCGGTGGTGCGTTATTGCGCGGAATTGAGCAATATCTGACCAATCAGACGGATGTCCCAGTGTACCGGGCGGAGAATCCCATGATCGCGGTGGCTGTCGGCGCGGGACGGGCGCTCGAAGACCCGGCGATCTTCCGGCGTGTGTTGCAGAGTACGTATTGAGCGGCTACTTGAGGTAGTAGGTCATGCGCTGCATGTGGGCGACCGGATCAATGTACTGGACATGGACATCTTCCGGTACATTAAGGTTGATGGGGGCGTAGTTCAGAATGGCCCGCACACCGGCAGCGATCAGGCGATCCGCCACTTCTTGAGCGTAAGCCGCGGGAACCGCAATCATCGCAATCTGAATGCCGCGTGTCTGGATGGTGTCGTGGAGTCCGTCTGTGGACTGCACCTGGAACTCGCCGAGTCTCTTGCCCAGCTTATCCGGCGCGTCGTCAAATACGCAGCTAATGTGAAATCCCCGGTCGCTGAAGCCGCGATAGTTGGCAATCGCACTGCCCAACTGACCCGCACCGACCAGTGCCACCTCCCATTCGCGGTTCACCTGAAGGACCTGGCGCAATTTTTCTTCCAGATAGCTAATCTGATAGCCAGTACCTTGTTTACCGAATCCACCGAAGTGTGAGAGGTCCTTGCGAATCTGCGCCGAACTGATGCCGAGACGGCGTCCGAGTTCGTGCGAGGATGTGACATCATGCCCTTCCTGTTTGAGCCGTCGCAAGGCACGTAAATAGATCGGGAGCCGACCGATAACGATGTCCGGGATGTTGCCTGAAGATTGTGCTGTCATGCGCCTGTCGTTCCTTATGCGTCTGTACATTTCTGCACAATAGGACTATCTTAATGTTACCACTATTAGCTCAAAGATGCTATAATAGCTCTCTTGAACAATGGTCTGATACAAGTGTCATGATAGACGGTGAAATAGAGGATACCACACTTCCGCGCAATCGCGTGTTTGTTCTGATTGACGGGACATTTGTGGTGCGTTGGAGTGAGAGTCGTGTGCAGGAGTTGGAAAGTGGGCTGTACCGTTCCTACGAGAAACGCGACTTTGGCGCGTCCATCACCGATTACGAACTGCGTCAATTGCAAGATGCTGGATTGGTCGAGTGCTTTAACCAGGATACAGTGAGTCTGACTCCATTACCGGAGCGGCGGTCCGATCATCAGATTAGTGCCTGGGAAGCCAATCGGACGCGCTCATATTATCTCAACACCACACTGCCGACAGAATATCTATCGCCCGTTACGGAGCGACTTGAGGAACTCGGGTTGCAGGCGCAATTCGAGGCACGAGTTCGCGAGGGTTTCGTTGTATTATGGGAATGGCAGGGTAGATCATTTCGCAAATTTGACGATGTTGAAAAAGCCCGCACGCTGCTGGCAAACACAGCACCGCAGTTGTTTGGTGGTACCGTCATTGCGTTCGTAGAGACAACGAAAAAGCATTAGAGGATCGGTCCAATGTCAGAAACGGGAAACGGGAGTGATCGCCATCCTGATCTGCTGGCAGTACATGATAGTATGCTTGATGGTCTGGGGCAGCTTTCTGAATATTTTGGCTTCAGCAAGGTGATGGGCCAGCTCTACGCGGCGTTACTCCTCAGTGCAGAGGCGTTGTCGCTGGATGATCTGACCGAACGTTTGAGCGTCTCCAAAGCCAGTGTCAGTATGAATATGCGGACGCTGGAACACATGGGCATGGTTCGCCAGGTCTGGTTGCGAGGCCGCAGTGGACGGCGCAAATACTACGAAGCAGAGACCGACTTTATTCAGATCATCACCAACATCCTCAGTGGTCGTGAGATGCGTGATGTCGATCGTGCCTTATCGGTGATGGAAGAGAATATGCAAATTCTGTCTAAGGCCATGCCGGAAATGGGCGAGGACAACCGCAAACAGGCGGATTTGTATATAGAGCGAATCCAGCAGATGCAGACGATGTTCCGCTTTGCACAACTGGTTATTACCAGTCTGTTAGAACGGGTCGCTGACATGAATCTGGATGATGTATCGCGCATCAACATTGAGTAAGCACCCTTGTAGCCACTATACCTGTTGTCTATAATTGACCCGTTTAATCCGCGTTCGAATCCAGGGGGAGTGGCGGAATTGGCAGACGCGCATGACTTAGGATCATGTCTCTTATGAGGTGAGGGTTCGAGTCCCTCCTTCCCCAAAGTAGTTGCCCGTTGCCAGAGGCACATTACGCACCTTTGATTTTACCGGACGCCGGGTCTTTTTCACCGAACAGATAATAGTTAAGGGTTAACGCCTTGGAGATTCAAACCGAACACCTGGAAAACCAGACCGCTCGCTTCACCGTTGAAATCGATCTGGATCGTCTCGAACAGGCCAAACGTAAAGCTGCACGGAAGATTGCCCAGCGTGTGAATATTCCGGGTTTTCGTAAGGGGAAGGTTCCCTACCGCATCTTGATTCAAAATGGGCTTGAGGGCCAGATTTTGAGTGATGCCATTGAGGACCTGACGCAGGACATTTATCGCGAGACTCTGGATCAATCCCATGTTGAGCCGTATGGTCCGGGTTCACTGGAAGATGTTCAGTTGGACCCAAAACCCACGTTTATTTACACAGTCCCGCTCCAACCCACCGTTGATCTCAAGGAATATCGCGCCGTCCGCGTCGATTATGAGCTTCCAGAAGTTGACGACGCTGATGTGGATGACGCCATGAAACGCCTGCAACGGGAAGAGGCGCTGGTGGAGGAGAGCAGTCAGCCGGTTGCGGCCAATAACCGCGTGACGGTGGATATTCACAGCGAGTTTGCCGATGATCCGGCGACGGCTGAGATCGATGCGGTGGACGACGCCGAAGATGTTGATGTCGACGACATTGATGAAGACGACATTGATGAAGACGAGGAAGAACCCACACATGCAGCGCCCAAGCAGGGTGATTTGTTCATCCACGAACATGATGCAACACTCGTACTCGACCCGGACGACGAACCCATTCTGCCGGGGTTTGTTGAAGCATTAGTGGGAGCCAACGCGGGCGAGGATGTGGAGTTTGAACTGGTTGTACCCGAAGATCATGAAGATTACGACGACATCGCAGGCCGCACGGTCAAATTCCAGGTGACGATCAACAAAGTCGAGGTTGTGACGCTGCCCGAATTGAATGATGAACTGGCGGCGCGGATAACCGAGAATGAAGAAGAACCGCTAACCCTGCTGCAACTGCGGATGCGGATGCGCGAGAACATCTTCAGTGAGTTGGAACGGCGCACCAAAGATGCTTACGTGCAGGACGTCATTTCGGCCATTCTCGATCAGGCTGATGTTCACTTCCCGGTAGCGATGGTCGATGATCAGATCGAAGACATGATCCGCGATTTTGAGCAACGCCTGCGCAATGAGCGCATGGACCTGGAGACCTATCTCAGAGTCATGGGTAAGACCCGTGAGGAACTGGCTGAGGATTATCGAGAGACGGCGGAAGGCTTTGTCGCCCGTTCCCTGCTGCTGCGTGAGATCATGGCTCAGGAAGAAGTCGAGATTAACGAGGAACAGATTGACGCACGCATTGATGAGATGACCGAGCGGTTTGGCGATCAGGCCGAGCAGTTCCGCTCATTTTTCAGCTCGTCGCAAATGCGGACCAATGTCCATAACGAGTTACTGAATGAAATGGTGCTGGACCGGGTGGCCGCCATCGGTCGCGGCGAAGTCATCGATCAGCCAGTTGTTGAAGATGAAGTGGCGGAAGAACCAGACATCGTTCTGGATGAGGTGACCGATGAGACTGAGGTGGAGGGAGTGACTGATGTTGCGCCGGACGTCTCGGCACCGGTCGTTGACGAAGACGATGAATCTTAATTCTGGAATTGTGACTTAGTGTGTATACTATAGAGAGGAGATTGGTGCCGATTTGCGCCAATAACATATGAATATCCACAATGTTGTCCCAATGGTCATTGAACAGGGCAGTCGCGGTGAGCGTGCCTACGACATCTATTCCCTGCTGCTGAAAGAACGTATTGTCTTTCTCGGTATGGGCATCAACGATCAGATCGCCAATTTGATTGTTGCGCAGTTGCTTTTCCTGGACCGTGAAGACGCTGAACGCCGTATCCAGATGTATATCAATTCGCCGGGTGGTCAGGTGTATGCCGGACTGGCGATTTATGATGCCATGCAGGCAGTGAATGCCCCGGTGAGTACCACTGCTGTCGGTCTGACGGCCAGCTTTGGCACGGTGCTGCTGACTGCTGGGCGCAAAAATCTGCGTATGGCGCTGCCCAACGCGACCATCCACATGCACCAGCCACTCGGTGGGGCGCAGGGACAGGTCTCGGATATTGTCATCCAGGCGAATGAGAGTGTACGTCTGAAGACCTTGCTGAACAACATCTTCGTCAATCATACCGGCAAACCGTTCCAGGACATCGAACGCGATACGGACCGCGATATCTACTTTAGTGCGGAACAAGCGGTAGAATACGGTCTGATCGATACGGTCCTCGAGTTAGATCGGGAGGGAGAGAAGAAGCAGTGACCTATATACCCAGTAGCAATCATCGATGCTCGTTCTGTGGACGCCATCACGATGAGGTCGAGCGGCTGATTGCTGGTCCGGATGGGGTGTTCATCTGCAACTATTGCGTTGAATTGTGCCATAGTCTGCTGGTGGATGAAGAACTCCTGCAGGAGGAGGACGATCTCGATGTCCACATGGACCACGTTTTGTCGCCGCGTGAGATCATGAACCATCTGGATGAATATGTCGTGGGCCAGTTGCACGCCAAGCGGGTCTTGAGTGTGGCGGTTTACAATCATTACAAGCGTATTCAATCAGATCGCAATTCAGGCGAGATTGACCTGGAAAAAAGTAATATCCTGATGTTGGGGCCGACCGGCAGTGGTAAGACTCTGCTGGCACAAACACTGGCGCGGGTTCTCGATGTGCCGTTTTGCATTGCGGATGCCACCGCTCTGACGGAAGCCGGCTATGTGGGTGAGGATGTGGAGAACATTCTCCTGCGCCTGATCCAGGCCGCCGATGGGGACATTGCGCGGGCTGAACACGGTATCATCTACATTGACGAGATCGACAAAATCGCCCGTAAATCGAACGACAATCCGTCGATTACCCGCGATGTCTCCGGTGAAGGTGTGCAGCAAGCGCTGTTGAAGATTATCGAAGGCACGGTCGCCAATGTGCCGCCCCAGGGTGGGCGTAAGCACCCGCACCAGGAATTCCTTCAGATCGATACGACCAATATCCTGTTTATCTGCGGTGGAACGTTCGCTGGGATTGACGAGGTGATTGGAAAACGCATCGGGATGAAAGGTGCCATCGGTTTTGGCGCGAACGCCACGCGGGCCGATATGGACAAGGCCATGCTGCTGCGTAAGACTACCCCAGAAGACCTGATGGCGCATGGTCTGATCCCTGAACTGGTCGGACGGCTGCCGGTTGTGGTCGGCATTGATCCGCTGGACCGTGAGACGCTCATCAAGATTCTGGTTGAGCCGAAGAACGCCCTAATCAAGCAGTATCAGTATCTGTTGGGCCTGGATAATGTGGAACTGGAATTTACCGAGGAATCGCTGGGTGCCTCAGCCGATCTCACGATCAAACGTGAGACGGGGGCCAGGGGACTGCGTTCCATCATCGAAAATTGTCTGATGGATGTGATGTTCGAGATACCAGGGCGCAACGATATTCGCCGTGTTGTAATCGATGAACAAGTCATCGCTGGTGAGATGCGCCCATATATCTACAACGATAACGGGCAGCATCTTGGATGGTCAGACGACGGTTCGGTTAATCCGGCTGCGTAGCTGGTACCATGTCTGTGGGGGCATAGCGCCCCCACAAAAAACAATTTCTTCCCTACAGACTTCTAAACCTATGGGCTGACGAATTCCACCTCAAACAGATTGGACCAGAGTTTGCCCGTTATGTAGAAGACTTCGTTGTCCGGGTCATAGGCGATACCATTCAGTACGGCACCGGATGGAAGACCTTGTTGTGTCGCTGGTGGCAGTAAACCGGTTGCGTTGACCGCCTGATCGACCAGACCACTTTCAGGGTCGAAGCGGATGATGAGGTTTTCCTGCCAGATGTTGGCATACACTCGATCCCCAACACACTCTAACTCGTTGATTTGGTCGATGGGCTGCCCCTGTACGGTGACTTCAACCCGGCGCAGCACCTCGAAAGTCTCCGGGTCGCGTTCTGTGATGACACTTGTCCCGTCGCTCATCATCAACGTTTCGCCGTTGTAGCACAGTCCCCAACCCTCACCTTCATATGAGAATTGATCGATCTGCTCGAACGTGTCGAGATTGTAGACGAAGGCGGTGTTCTCCTGCCATGTGATCTGAATCAGGCGGTCATCAACCCGCGCAAGTCCTTCGGCGAAGAATTCGGCGGAAATGTCGATGGATTGCTCGGTCTCACCTGTTGCAAGTTCGACACGGCGAAGCTGTGACTGGCCGTAACGCCCGGTGCTTTCGTAGAGCTTGCCGTCATAGAAGAGCAAGCCCTGGGTGAAGGCTTCGGTATCGTGTGAGTAAGCTTCGACAATGCGTGGGAGCAAAATCTCGGGTGCGGGACCAATTCCCCGCTGGATATAGTCCACAGCGCGAAAATCGTTCTCTTCTGGTGCAAGCTGTGGTGACTGTGTACCATCCACCAGGACACCGGTCAGAAAGGCGGTGGTAAAGTGGTTGATGAGATCGTGCGCTCGGCTCATGTCCCATACCGGATCAGAACACATCTCAAAGAACGCCTCCGATTCCAGTGCGAAGTCATAGCAGGCGTCGACAAAGATGAAGTGGTCGGCGTTTTCCAGTGTTACCAGAGTGCGCGGGCTGTTTGCCATATTGTTGAAGATCGTGAATGCGTCGCGCTCAGGCGGGGTAGTCTGGTCAGTTGTGCCAACCATGAACAGCGCCGGGATGTCGATTTGCGCCAGACTGACACTATCTAGAATCGGACCATTCCAGGGGGCGAAGACCACCACTGCCTTGATACGAGGATCAGTGGTCGCCGGCCAGGGACCAGACGGTATTTCATCGAGACCGCGTGCCGCCGCGATTTCTGCTTCGCTTTCCAGCAAGAAGCATACGACGTCATCGTCATCTTGACGGCAGAATTCGTCAAGTTGGCCGAAGTTCAGGCGTGCGCCGCTGGCGGCCAGGGCTGTGTATCCGCCAAAAGAGTGGCCGGCCAGGGCGATCCGGTCCATATCAATGATGGCGGCCAGATCATCGTTGATCTCTGGTGCATGGTCGATCAACCGCAGCATGTCAAATGGACGCTGCGCGTAATTTAAGGGTATCTGCGAGTCATCCAGTGTGGTACTGCCGGGATGATCGGCAGCGATAACGACGAATCCGTGTGAGGCCAGATGCTCCATCAGGAGGACGCTCTGGAAGCGAAATCCGCCCAGCCCATGTGAGAAGATCACCAGGGGGAACGACCCTTCGGCGGGTGGGGAATCGCTGACTGCACGCCCCTGTACTAGCGAGAAAATGCCAAGCCGATATGTGATGGGTTCGGTGTCCTGGGCTTCGGCTGGATACCATATTGTCGCACGCAGTGGACGCTCGGCATCGCCAATCTGGAAGTCGGTGGTACCAACAGAGTATGGGCCGGGCTGCGCAAACCTGGGCGCGTCCGGACGTTGTGCCTGCGCTGTCGTGACTGCCAGAACAAGTATCAACATTACCAGCAAATAGCGTTTTCTCATTCGTCATGCTCCTATCGTATGGGTTCAAGCAAGATGACCTCCGCCATGTCGCCGACGGCTTCGCGGAAGTCTTTGGCATCCACCACTGAGGCACCGTCCGCGCCGGTTCCCCAGTTGGCCGGGATGACCCAGTGCGGCTCTATCATGCGGACGACTTCAACCGCATCGCTGACATTGAGGGTACCATTGCCGTCAATCGGCAAGATGGCGATATCTGGCTGGATGTGTGCCATTTCCGGGATGATCTGCGTGTCGCCAGCGTAGTAAATGTCGTAGAGGTTCAACGAGATCACGAAACCGATGCCGCCTGCTTCGACAGGATGGCGCATATCGTCCGGCGAATAGGCGGGTACAGCCTTGATACCGGCACGATCAACGGTGATGCTTTGCCAGGGGCGGATAATCTGGCAGCCGTCAATCTGCTGTGCGACGGATTCGCTGCCGATAATGCGGGTATCCGGGCCGCGTAGTTTGTTGATGTCCGCCGGTGAACAGTGGTCATAATGGTCGTGACTGACCAGGATGACGTCGGGGTGGAATGCTTTTCTTACCACACGCCAGGGATCAATATAGATCAGCGGTGGACCTTCGATCACGAAGCTGCTGTAACCCAGCCATTTGATGTTTTCGATCATCCTTCTAATTTAGCCGAAATAGTGTCTAATAGCCAGCAACAGTGTATAATATGGTTATAGGTGTCCTCCAGGAGTCGTCCATATGCGTATCAAAAACTGGCGTCTTACGTTGATGTCCATCATGGTTGTGCTGGCGGTCGCCGGTTGTTTGCGCTCTGCCAGCGGTAATCTGGACGATCCAGAATCCCGGGTCATCAACTCACCAACAGCGCCGCCGACCAGCCAGCCAACTTATACGCCGTATCCGACGTTTACCCCACCATCAGCCCAGGCCGAAGCTGCGGCTGCCGCTGTTACGGATACGCCGCAAACAAGCGCCCTGGTGCTGCCAACAGCGCAGGGGAATGTTGGCGGGGTCGTGGCCCAGCAGGCAACGCTGGCTCCTGGTTTTGTCGAGGCAACCCGTCTCGTCGCAACAGTCACACAGCAGGCGATCAATGCCACACTCACAGCGGAGGGGCCGGTTGTCCCGCTGCCGACTATTACACCCACCCTGAATCCGGTGCTGCCGACCTCAACACCGTTGCCAGCCCAACCCGGCCAGGATTGTTTCCACGAAGTAAAAGTGGGCGAAAATCTGTTTCGCTTGTCGATGCGTTACGGTGTGACGGTTCAATCACTGGCGAGTGCCAATGGAATCAGCAATATTCAGTTGATTATCGTCGGCGACTCACTGCGCATACCGGGTTGTGGGACAACCGGCGTGACACCGCCGCCCACATCACAACCGGTGCTGACACGCGGGCCGGTTGGCGATCCGTCCAACCTGCCGACATCGGTGCCGAGCGCTGGTGGTGTGCGTCACATCATCCAGGAGGGCGAAACGCTGTTTCAGATCGCGCAGCGTTATGGTGTGCCAATGGATGTCATCGCGGCGGCCAACAACATCGTCAATCCCAATCTGATTATCATGACCGAAGAACTCATTATTCCCTGATGGCCGAAGAAACGATCAATGGGATAGAGCGGGTGTATGATGGCATGCTGGTCAAAGTGGACCGCTACGATATCACGCTGCCCAATGGCAAACCGGCGCAACGAGAGGTGGTTCAGCACCCTGGCTCAGTTGGTATCATCGCATTCGATTCTGATGGTCAGGTAGTGTTGGTGCGGCAGTACCGGCTGCCTGCCGGGTTGCTACGTGCTGCCCACCGTCCAGATGTTTAGCTGCCCTTGTTCGGCGTGAGTCCGACTGCTATAATTCACACTCGCATGCAAAACAATACGCCCCAGGGCGTATTTTTTTGGAAGGAAAATCTACCGTGAACGAACTTATGCAGTCTCTGGTTTCACCGGCACCAGAGCATCCCGAAATTGAACCCGGTGATACGGTCAAAGTCCATCTTCGCATTGTTGAAGGCAACCGTGAGCGTATTCAGATATTCCAGGGCGTGGTGATCCGCCTGCGACGCGGTGGCAATGAGCAAAACTTTACTGTCCGCCGGATCGCCAGTCATGGCATCGGTGTTGAGCGGACATTCTTGCTGCGCAGCCCGCGTATTGAGAAGATCGAAATCGTGCGCCGAGCCAAAGTGCGCCGCGCACAACTGTACTATCTGCGCGACCGTCGTGGCAAATCGGCCCGTCTCAAGGAGCGCCGGAGACATTAAAGCTTGCGTCCGCTGATCGGCATTACAACGGCAATACGCCACCATATCGGGCTGCCTTTTGTCACAGCTAACGCGCTGATTGTTCGTGCAGTTGAGCAGGCCGGTGGTGTACCCGTGCCTGTTCCGTGTGACATCAGCCAGGAGACCTTGCGTTCACTCTATGACCGGGTGGACGCTGTTTTGCTGCCTGGTGGTGGTGACATCGATCCATCCACCTATGGGGCGGAGCGTCACCCGGAAACCAGCCATACCGAGCTTGCCCGTGACCGTGCCGAGATTGCGCTGACCCGTTGGGCGGTGGACGACAACCGTCCAATCCTGGGTATTTGCCGGGGCCACCAATTGTTGAATGTCGCGCTCGGTGGTACATTGCACCAGCACATCGACGGTCCGCACCGCAATCCAGATGCACGGCGTCTGCGGGCACACAATGTGAAAATTACATCGGGCAGTCAACTGGCTGCCATCGTCGGACAGAATACCCTGCCGGTCAACAGTATTCACCATCAAGCAGTGGCCGAGGTTGCCCGTGCCTTGACTGTGACGGCCCACGCTGAAGATGGTGTGATTGAAGCCGCCGAGATACCCGGTCATCGTTTCGCTTTGAGTGTCCAGTGGCACCCAGAAGACCTCACAGACGATCCCTTGATGCTGGCGCTGTTCAAGGCCCTGGTGGATGCAGCCTGAAACCGACGGCATCAACCTGCGGAGCGAGCAGTCACTCCATCGCGAGTTGAAGCGCTGGTATGCCGAAACCGGTGACCGGCTTGAAGTCGAAGTCCAGGGGTATGTGATCGATCTGGTGCGCGGTCCCCTGCTGATCGAAATCCAGACGCGCCATTTCTCCGCTATGCGTCACAAAATTAAAACCTTGCTGAAAAGTCATCCGGTCCGGGTGGTCTATCCGGTTGCGGCAGAACGCACGATTGTGAAGCTGGACGATTCCGGTCAGGTCGTCTTACGCCGGAAGTCACCAAAGCGCGGCTGTGTTCAGCATGTGTTCAGCGAACTGGTTTATATCACCGAATTGGTGGTGATGCCGGGATTCTCGCTGGATGTGCTGCTGGTCCGTGACGAGGAAGTGCGGCAGAACGACGGTCGGGGAAGCTGGCGCAGGAAAGGGTGGAGCATCGTGGATCGACGCCTGGTAGAGGTGCTGTCCCAGCAGGCATTCGCCACGCCCGACGATTATCTGTCCTTGCTGCCGGATGGACTGCCGCAGCAATTCACCACCGCTGATCTGGCCCGCAGCCTCAAGCAGCCCCGGCGCGTGGCGCAGCAGATGGCCTATAGCCTGCGCCAGATGGGGTTGATCGAAATGGTGGGTAAGCAGGGCAACGCCATCGTCTATTGTGTTTGAACCGCAGCAGTTTCGCTGGTGTCGCTGCCATCGAATGACAGCACCCGCCGCGCACTCTCCGGTGTGCTGACCGGCAGCAGCACATGAAAGATCGTTCCTGGACGTTTCTCCAGGTCATGACCGGGACTTTCTGCCCAGATTTTGCCGCCATGTCCCTCGATCACACCCCGCGCAATCGTCAAACCCAATCCTGGCCCGGCTCCCATGAATTTGTAGGTGCCGGTGGAGTGCAGTGACGGACTGTAAGCGCGGAAGAACTTCTTAAAGACCATTTCGAGATTTTGCGGGTCAATGCCGACGCCGTTATCCTGAATTGAAATCAACACCTGATCGCCCGCCGGTGACTCCTGCAAGCTGGCGCTGATGTCGATACGGCCCCCGTCCGGTGTGAACTTGATGGCGTTGACGATGATGTTACGGAACGCCTGCACAAGCCGCTGTAAATCCGCCTGAACGGTCGGTAAGCCGCGTAAACCGCGTGCCAGGAGTGTCAGCCTTCGCTGCTGGATTGCGTCCGTCAATGGCTCTATCGCCATCCGCAAAATCGCTTCGGGAGCTGTGTCTGTGAGGTTGAGGTCCATTGCGTTCACGTCAAGCTGGCTGACGTCCAGCATGGCGGCGATCAACTCCTCCATCCGTTCGGCAGCCTTGCGCAAATTGCCGACAAGATTGCTGATCTGTGTTTCATCGAGCATGCCCTGTTCGTTGAGGGCGTCGATGATGTCGGTGTATCCACGCACCTGTGCCAACGGTGTACGCAGTTCATGGCTGGCGATGGTGACGAAATCCGTCTTGACCGAGTCCATACGTCCAAGCTGGTTGTTGGCTTCCTGGAGGGTCTGGTTGAGGGTCTGCATACTGCTGTTGAGATGCTGCTGGTCTTTGAGCAGGTTGACATTGTGCAGGGCGATGGCGGTCTGTCCGGCCAGGGCGGTCAGCAGGTCCAGATCACGCGAGAAAAACGGTGTGTCGTTCAGCCTGGGACCGCAGGCCAGCAGCGCAGCCAGTTTGCCATCCAGGATGACGGGCGCATAAGCGTGCATCCCTGTCTCGATGAAGGGAGGGGCATCGCCTGGATACTTGTGCAGTACATCAAACTGTGTGATTGCCTTCTGGTCGCGGGTGAGTGCGGTGTGCAAAGGTCGTTTGATCGCCAGATTGATGCTGTCTGTGAGTGTGATATGGTCGTCGTCCTGTGCGCTAATCAGCAGCAGGCGGCTTTCACGCACGCGCATGATGCGTGTGATGGCTTCGGTAGCCTGTGTGACCAGACTGGTACTGTCTGATGCCTGGGATAGGGCATGGCTGTAGTGTCGCACCGCCGCTACCGGATCAATTCGCTGATTCCGTGTTAGCTCAACCACCAGCCATTGCGTTAAATCGCGCAGCGGGACCAGCAGCGCCGCAACGCCAAGAGCGACCACTGCCATCAACAGCAGGTCGTCAGTCTGCGCCGGGTCGGCGTCTGCCAGCAGATAGAAGGCGGTGAAGATGATGGTTGTGGCGGTTCCCACGAAGATCAGGCTGCGCAGCGCCAGGATCATCCCGGCACGAATCTCCGGCAGACGATGGACGCGGACGGCATAGTTTGTCGCAATGGCTGTCCAGAGGACCAGCAGTATACCACCAGTTGCGGTCGCATGGCTGCTGCTGCCCGCTAACAAGACCCCCAGCGCCAATGCCGTTGTACCGGTTACCCAGACCAGGGCGCGATTGGCGGCCTCCGGTAGGGTCGCCTGATAAAATGCGTAGAGACCTACGCCGATGAGCGTCAGCGTGATGATACCCACGCCTGCCAGCATCACGACGGTGAATATGGCTTGCGGTTCAACCAGGGCCGCGATCAACAATCCTGCCAGCCACACGGCACCGGCACGCAGCCAGATTTTGCGCGGTTGCAGTTCGTTCAGGACCAGCCAGCCGTAGCTGACCAGTACTCCTGCCAGCAGAATATATCGGACTTCGCGCCAGGACAATGCTTGTGAGAGTCTGGTATCGGGAATCTGTGTCATGACGGCCAGGGCGGGCAGCCCGACAAGCCCGACCAGGAACCAGAATCCTGGATGTTTACGGTTCTGGCGATTAGCGAACAGAAGGGTGACGATATGTGCGCCGATGACCACCAGTGCAAAGATGTTGAACAGGTTGTCCATCGCAGCGTTCCCCTATTTCAGGATGTAGTGGGTGCCTTTCTTGGACCCCACTTTGACGAGAATGCCCTTTTCGACCATATCCGCCAGGTCCAGGCGCAGTGTTTCTGCCGAGACACCCTGACAAATCTGGCGGTATTCACGGTTGGTAATCGAGCCGTTCTCGCGGATATACTGCAAGGCGCGAGTCTGGCGATGGTTGGTGTTCCGCGCCCATTCCGGCGGAGTCTGTTTTTCACGGGCGTTAAACAGGGTTACGGCGAAGCTGTAAGGGCGGGCGTCGAAGGTGGGTGGTTTGTGGCCGGCCTGCTGCATGACCTCGATCATGCGGTCGATCCCCAGGCCCAACTCCTCGATATAGCCCCACTGGAACAATCCGCTCACGATGCGCGGGTTGCGGCTGAAATGTTCATCTTTGATATTCTCGACCGTGATAAACCCCGGCAAACCACCAGGGGAGATCACCTCAAGACGGTCGGAATACATGCGAATCTCGATGCGGCGGCCTTTCAGCCGGTAATCACGGTGGCAGATGGCGTTGACAATAGCCTCACGCACCGCAAACTGAGGATATTCGTAGGTCTCCTCGCGTTCCAATCCCTTGACGACTGCGCTGACGGCCATCTCGCTCCAGATGAGATTCCACGCGCCTTCGATCAACCGGGGCAGGGGGCCGGTCAACTCCTCGCGGCGAGTGTAGCCCGCCAGCCCACTTTCGCCGCGTGGGGTCTTGCCGACGAATTTGGCGAACACCACGCTGGATTGCGGCAGCCACTGCTGCGGGTATTCGCTGAACATGAGAATGCCACTCACGGTCGGTTTGCCATCGGCACCGACCGCACCGATCTCGCTGAAGAGGTCTTCCAGTTTGCCGCCAAAGGGGCGTTTGGTGCGCTCTGCCCGCTTTTCCAGGTACTCGTCGATCATCTTGCGGCTGAAATTGTCTTTGGTGGCCCCCGGCACGACTTCAATCTCGAAGTCGCCGGTAGTCTTGGTGCTTGCCAGTCGCAGAATCTCCTGCCCACCTAGTGGTCGGTTCTTGGTGCCGCTGCGGATCAGCACACGACCATCGGCCAGCGCGTGGAGTTCGATGCTGCGCGGTACTCGCAGCACATACACTGTTTTGCTTTTAGTCGCCGTTGCCTTGCCATTGCTGGTCGCATCGTCCGATTTTGCTGCTGGTTTGGTTTCCTCTTCGACTTCGAGTTCTTCCCAGTTGCCCACGTCAACAGTCGGATTGCAGTTTTCTTCGGCTTCTTTGAGCGCTTTTTCCAACCGCGTTGTATCGATCCGGGTGTTTGAGAAGGTGCCGTCTTCTTTCAAGCCGAGAACCAGCGTTCCGCCTTCGGTATTGGCGAAAGCGACGAGGGTCTCCGCAATTGTCATCGGGTCCGCTTTTTCGAGAAAGGCCAATCGCGGTCCCTGGCCGGTTTTAATCAATTCTGGATATATCATAAATTTCGCCATGCCGTGTGTCGATTGAGGCTCATTTTAGCATATTTTAACAACCACCACTTCCTGTACTATAATCGGCAGTGATTGGAGTGAGCTTTTCGGGGAACCTTTTGCTGGTTATCATTGCGTTGTTCATTGCCCTGGGATTTCTTCTGCGCAGCGGTCTGATTCTGGTGGGAGCGTATAAAGGACCGGTCCTGGCCCTGTTCGAAGAATATGGTGAGAAAGACCCGATCTTCTTTCCGTTTCCAGAGATGATGGTCTGGTTCAGTGTCCTGATTCTGGCGACGGGTGAACTGCTTCGGACGGTGTTGGATGCGGGCGGGTCCGTCCAGGTGATCGGCTTCTTGCTACTGCTAATCTCTGGTGTTGCTGTATATTACCGGGATCGTCTGCAAAAATCCAGCAGCATCCTGCCGACTTTCCCGGCGTGGTATGCACGCCTGCAAAGTGAGACCTCGCGCCGGGAGCGCCGCCGGATTGCCTATATGTGGTTGAGACTGCCATTGCGCACCCGTCTCTTATACAATGCCAGCGATCACTATTTTTTTGTGTGGGCCGAACTCGTCATCGTTTCGACGGTGCGCGAAGTCTGATAGAGGAGCAGCAGTTGGTTGAGTTTATCATTGATTTGATCGGTACGACTCTGGCGGCATTTCTGGGTGTGGCGTTCATCATCGTCGGTATCATGCTCACTCTGACGATTTTCGGCGCGGTTATCGGCCTGCCTCTGGCTTTTCTGGGCTACCGTCTGATACTGCGGGCTAATCGCGACGAATAAGCAAGTATATGCCGAGAATTGCCGCCATGGCTGCGGGTGGCACGCAGATGGATGTGACCAGCCTCGGTAAGACCGAGATATCCGCTTCGCCCAGGATCACCCACAACACCCCAAACAGTGCAATCGCCAGCACACCCAATATTGCACCAGCGATGCCGATGCGCGAAATTGTCTTTTCATCAACTGGGGATTTGCCCATTGAAATCCTTACCTCGTTGTCGTTGTGTTACTATAGTAGCACGTATCGAGGTGGATCATGAGACGCGAATGACGTCCTGATCGGGTTCAATCCGGGGCGGAGCTGCGGGCGTAGCGGTCCGTGTTACTGGCGCTTGCCCTTGTCCTTGCTTTCCTGGCGGTGTTCCTTTTTCCGCTTGTCGCGTGAGCGGGAGCGTTGGGCGCGGCGCTGCTTGCCGGTTTTGCTCTTGAATCCGGCGCCGTCGGCGGCGTCGAGGCCGCCGCCCTCTGAGCCGAGCTTGAGCGCCTTGCCGACCCCCTCGCGCTTGGCGGC
>CAYQJO010000038.1:0-25843 GCA_964417785.1 uncultured Anaerolineaceae bacterium
GAGATTGAGCAGTACGGCGTTGCTGAGTTCAACGAGAAATGCCGGTCGAGTGTTTTTCGCAACATCACAGACTGGGAAAAACTGACCGAACGGATTGCCTTCTGGGTGGATCTGGACGATGCATATGTGACATTCACCAATGACTATATCGAGAGTGTCTGGTGGATACTGAAGCAGCTCTGGGATAAAGACCTGATCTACCAGGGATATAAGGTTGTCCCTTATTCAACCCACGCCGGGACCGTCCTCAGCAGCCATGAAGTCTCGTTGGGCTATGAGGAAGTCGCGGACCCCAGTGTGTTCGTGCGCTTCCCGCTGCGTGATAAGCCGGGGGTTTACTTCCTGGCCTGGACCACCACCCCCTGGACGCTGCCCGGTAACGCGGCGCTGGCGGTTGGTGAAGAGGTCGAGTATGTCCAGGTGGAAGGCCCGGCCCAGGATGGCGAAGGCACCGAGCAGCTTATCCTGGCGAAATCCCTGATGCAGAAAGCGCTGGTCGAGCCGGAGCGTTATACGGTGGTGAAGACCTACAAGGGCCAAGACCTTGTGGGCATGCACTACAACCCGCTCTACACTTTTCTGCCGGTCGAAGGCGATTACGCCTATGTCGTCGCTGGCGATTTTGTCAGCACACAAGATGGTACGGGTATCGTCCATATCGCACCGGCTTTCGGTGAGGACGACATGCGCGTGGGCGAGGAAAACGGCCTACCGCTCATTCTGACGGTCAACAGCGATGGTGAGTTCATCGATGCGGTGACCAAGTTCAGGGGATTGTGGTTCAAAGACGCCGACCCGGAGGTCACCCGTGATCTGCGTGAGCGTGGTCTGCTCTACAAAGCGGAGCAATATCTGCACAATTATCCGCATAGCTGGCGCACGGGTGAGCCGTTGATGTATGTGGCGCGGGCGACCTGGTATATTCGGGCGTCAGAGTTCCGCGACCGCATGATGGCGAATAACAACAAGATCAACTGGACTCCCAACCATATCCAATCCGGGCGCTTCGGCAACTGGTTGGAGAATCTGAAAGACTGGGCGCTCGGTCGTGAGCGCTATTGGGGGACACCGCTGCCGATCTGGGTGGACGACGATAATGGTGATATGGTGTGCGTGGGCAGTGTCGAGGAATTGGAACGCCTGACCGGTCACGACCTGACCGAACTCGATCTACATCGGCCCTATGTAGACGACATCACCTTTCCCAATCCACGCGGCACGGGCGGCACGATGCGTCGTGTGCCGGAGGTGATCGACGTCTGGTTCGACAGCGGTGCGATGCCGGTGGCTCAGTGGGGCTATCCGCTGAAGAACCAGGAGATGTTCGAAAGCCAGTACCCGGCGGATTACATCTGCGAGGCCATCGACCAGACGCGCGGCTGGTTCTATACGCTGCACTCGATCAGCACCATGCTCTTCGACCAGCCAGCCTACAAGAACGTCATCTGCCTGGGCCACATCCTGGATGAGAACGGCAAGAAGATGTCGAAGAGCCTCGGCAACATTGTCGATCCCTGGGATGTTATCAACGAACATGGTGCCGATGCCTTCCGCTGGTACATGTACACGGCGGGGCCGCCCGGCGAGTCGCGCCGGTTCTCGGTCAATCTGGTGGGCGAGGTCATCCGTAAGTTCTGGTCCACGCTGTGGAACACCTACAGCTTCTTTGTGACCTATGCCAATATCGACGGTTGGACGCCGGAGCAGGGTGTCCCGCCGGTATCCGAACGGGCGCTGCTGGATCGCTGGGCGGTGGCGGAACTGCATAGCCTGACGAAACGGGTCACCGAAGCGCTGGACGATTACGATGTGACCAACGCCACCCGTCCCGTTCAGGCGTTTGTGGAGCAGTTGAGCAACTGGTATGTCCGTCTGAGCCGCCGTCGTTTCTGGAAGAGCGAGAGCGACACGGATAAGCTGAGCGCGTATGCCACGCTCTATGAGTGTCTGGTGGGTGTCGCCAGGCTGATCGCGCCGACCATGCCTTTCCTGAGCGACTCCATGTATCGCAATCTGGTGGTGAGTGTGGATGAGACCGCAGCCATGAGCGTGCATCTGACGACATGGCCGGAATACGACGAGTCCCTGATCGACCGGCAGCTTCTCGATGAGATGGCGCTGGTGCAGGACCTGGTAAGTCTGGGATTGGCTGCCCGCAACAACAACATGGTTGATGGCAAGCTGACGCCTATCGGTGTGCGCCAGCCGCTTACAAGCGCCAATTTCTACCTGCCCGATGCTGCTGAAGCGCAGGCAGTTGAGCACTTTCACGAACTTATCAAGAGCGAGTTGAACGTCAAAGAGATCAACTCGATGGGCGAGGATGAGGCGGCGCAGATGGCTCAGACCGTCTATGTGCTGAACCCGCTGCCGCAGTTCCTGGGACGCAAACTGGGTAAGGATTTCAAGCGCGTGCAGGCTTATCTACGCGACGGCGACCAGGAACAGGTGCGCCCGGTGGGTGAAGTGCTGCTCAAGGGTGAGAACGCCACGTTTACCGTTGATGGCGACAGCTTCGAGGTTACGCCGGAAGAGGTCGAAGTCAAGGTCGAGACAATGGCGGCGGTGGGCTTCACCGTCCAGAGCGAGAAGGGCTATATCGCCGCGCTGGATACCCGCCTGACCGATGCTCTGGTCAAAGAGGGGTTGGCGCGTGAGGTGGTGCGCCGGGTGCAAAATCTGCGCCGGGATGCCGATTTTGACATCGATGACAACATCGAACTGGTGTACAAAGCCTCCGGCCAGCTTGCCGCCGCGCTCAGCGATTTTGCGGACTACATCAAGACGGAGACGCTGGCGGTCGCCCTGACGGAATTATCCGACGGGACCAATGGTTACAGAATCGCAGAGTTCAAAGACAAAGACGCCATCCGGGGCGACGAACTCACCATCGGAGTCCGACGGGTAGAGCGATAGACAGCAAAAGGCGGCCAGCCGGCCGCTTTTTTGTTTTTGTGTATAATGAGTGTGCTTATATTCACACACGGAGGCAAATATGAAGAAATTGAGTGTTGTGTTGGTTTTATTGTTGGTTCTGGTGGTCTCAACTGCCGCCCAGGAGTCGATTGCGCTGGGTGATACCGTTGAGAGCAAGTTAGAAGGAGAGCCGTTGAGCTATACTTTCTCGGCCAGTGCCGGGGACTTCATGACGATTTCGCTGGCTTCAGAGAATTTCGACGCTTATCTTACGTTGAACGATGCGGACGGCAATCTGGTTGCTGAGGATGACGACAGCGGCGATTTCTTCAATGCGCTGCTTTCGACCGTGATCCCGGCAGACGGCGAATATACCATCGTGGTGAGTGCCGCGTTTGGTCAAGGCAACGGTGCTTTTGTGCTGCGCCTGAACAGCCTCGAAGCTACACCGCTGGCCTACAGCACGCCGGAGACCGTCACTTTTTCCGGCGCTGCGCCGGTACTGGTGCAATTTGACGGCGAAGCTGGCGACGTGGTGAATGTGTACACCAACAGCGGTTCTGCTGAACTGGATACCAAGCTGACCCTGCTGGACTCGACCGGTATGGTGGTCGCTGAGGACGACGACAGCGGCCTGAGCCTGGAACCGGCCATTATTCGCCAGCCACTGGCTGAGACTGGCACCTACTATGTGCTGGTGGCGTCAGCACGCGATGAAGAGCTTGAGGGGCCGGTGACACTGACTGTTGAGGAGACGATGCTGCTCAATCTGGACGATGGCCCGGTCAGCGTGACGGTAGGTGAGTTGTTCGAGTACGAGGTGGTGCGCTTCACAGCGGACCTGAACGCCCGCTATCGCATGACCGTTACGTCGGAAGTGCCGTTTGATCTCACGCTCGAAATCGGCGATTTCTTCGACGGCAGCGAGATGCGGCTGGATAATGTGCTGCGCGGCAGCTTCGATTTTGTTGCCGTGGCTGCCGGTGAGACGATCCTGCGTGTGCGCAGTGGATTCTCCGATGCGGCAACAGTTGAGATTGCCTTCACCCCGGTCGAATAGGCGCTAAATCGCTTTCCGACTCAAGAGAGGCAGCCAGACTGCCTCTTTTTTGTTCTTTGTACTCTTTGCTATACTTTCTATGGATACTGAAGCCGTAACCGCTGCGTTACTTGGTAGAAATGCACAATGCGAATAATTTATGATCACTGAAAACAATGTCGCCACTGTCCAGTCGTTGATCCAGTTTGCCCTGCCACTGGGGACGGTACTGGCCGCCGGTACGCCGGAAACGACCATCAACTGGGTGGTGACAGTACGCGCACAACCACCAGCCTTCCCGGATATTGCTGGCGGTGAACTGGCGCTGGTCTCGATGAAGATTCTGCGCACCTTTGATGATCGGATCACCCTGGTTGAGGTCCTGCAAAGTCTGGCCGAGGTGGGGGTCCATGCTGTCGCGGTGGATGAGGATGCGACCCAATCCACCATCAGCATCGCCAACACCCACAACATTTGTTTGCTGGTCATGCCGGAGGCTACGAATCTGCTGGCGGTGGAGCGGGCGGTGAACAAGTTAATTGTAAATCAGTCGGCACAACTGACGCAGCGGGCCATCGAAATCCAGCGGCAGTTGACGAGTCTGGCCGCCGAGAACCGTGATCTGAACAGTCTGCTCCAGATCATTGCACGAGCGACCGCCAAACCGGTTGTGATTCACGATGATGCCGGTGTCCTGATGGCGCAGGTATATCCCAATGTCGCTCGTCGAAGCAGCAGCGGGCGCACCCTCATGCAAAGCCTCCCCTATGGCGCATTCCAGAACTGGCTCAAACGTGATGCACCGGCGACTCAGGGCGTCATCGTGAGCAGTCCCATCGGCTTCACGACCATGCTCAATGTTGAGAAGCGGGTGGCCGGTTATCTGTCGCTCATCAGCAAGACCGAATATCTGGATGAATTCGACCGGTTGGTGCTGACCTATGGTGGTGATGTGCTGGCGATTGAACTGGCGAAGACTCGCGCTATCGCCTCAGCGGTGGAACAAACACGCGGTGACTGGATTCAGATGTGGTTGAGCGGTACGCCTGCCGATGATGATCTGCTGACCACACGGGCGCAGCAATCCGGTTTTGAGGTCAATGCGCCCTATGTCGTCACAGTCTACCGGGCGACCACCCAATCCGGTACGGCGCTGCCATTGGAGTCGCTGACGTCATTGATCCGCGACGATATGAGCCGCCGCCAGATCAACGGTGCGGTGGGCCAGTATGTTGATGTCATCGTCGCACTCTATCCGATTGACGACAGTCAGCAGAGTCTCCACCGGGTGCGCATGATGGTTGAGGAAATTCGCGCCCAGCTTGCCACGCGCACGCCAAGTGGCCTGGTTGCTGGTGGCATCAGTCATCCAGCCAGCGGTCTATCGGCGCTGCGGGATGCCTATCGTGAAGCCAGAGACGCCATGAGCATCGCGCATGAACTGGGTGAGATGGAACACACCACTTTTTACGGAGACCTGAAGCTTTACCAGTTCTTACTGGGCGTCAAAGAACGTAATCTCGATTATTTGCGGCGGTTTTACAACGAGTCACTGCGGTCTCTGGTAGAACACGATGACCGCAAACAGGGTGATCTGGTACGGACGCTGACCGGCTTTTTTGAATCCAACGGCAATCTGGCAAAGGCGGCCTCCGATCTGGATGTGCATCGCAACACCCTGGTTTACCGCCTGGATCGCATCAGCGAGCTAACGGGTTTGGACCTCAACGACGCCGATAACCGCTTGATCCTGCATCTGGCGCTCAAGATACAGCGGGTGCTGGCGACTATACCGGGTGATGTGTAACAGAGTTGAGACATGGGTTATCCTTTGTTAATGCTGTTGGAAGTGGTGTGGTAAGATAGGGCTGTCTGGTATAGGACAGGTGGAGGTTTACACAGTGACGACGTGGATGTTGGTCGAAGATGAACCCGATCTCTATGAGATGGTGTTGGCGATGTATTCGACAATGGGGGTCGAAGGCATTTCGTTTGCAACGGGTGAGGAAGCCTTAGATTGGATAGAAGACGTCGATAACGGCTACTACCACGACGAACTGCCGGAATTGGTGCTGCTGGACATCCGCCTGCCGGGACAGCTAGATGGTATCCAGATAGGGTACCGGCTGCGCCAGAGTCCAGTGCTGAACAATATGGCGATTGTTTTGATGACGGCCTATGAACTATCACCGTCCGAGCAGGATGAAGCGATGCGGTTGTCGGGCGCTGATTTGTATATTCGCAAGCCGCTGCCCCCGCTTCAGACGTTCCATACCATGCTGCTGGATGTGTTGCGCGAGCGTCAATAACCCGCGCTTGAAAATCTCGGACTTTATCTTTTATAATCAACGGGCAGCATAATTGATTTCTCCCCGCAAACCGCACATTGGAGGTGTGTATTCGTGTTGCCAAGCCACCACTGGGCGCGCAATTTTTCGATTGAACCCGACGATATTGACACGCTGATAAATCTACTGCTGGAAAAAGAAGCCCCCCTGACAATACAGCAATTGATGCGCGTTCTAATCGAAAATCGGCTTGATAGAGAGTATGCGGCCCTTGAAGAACGGTTTAAAGATGTCCACGTATACAATCCTGAACATCACTATGATGTTGGTTCACGGATTGCCTTCCCGGCGTTCAGCTATTCAACTGCAATGGTGACGGGCGTTCGCTCCGGTACGAATGACGAGTACGGGCCATTCAGCGTCATCGCCGTAAAATTTGATGAAGACGAATCTGAGCGCGAGTTCGCCAGCGAATTTGAGCCGGACCATGTGCTGAAGACAGCCGATACCGATGGCGGTATACCGATGGTCTCAGAAGATATCACGGTCGACGACATCGTGGCAGAGGTGGGTGCGAAAGTGTCCGCTGAACTCGAAGCCTCGCTTCAACAGAATGACTCGCTGGTGTGTATTGTCAATCAATGGTTCCCGGTTGATCTCATTCTGGAGATTAACGACGGCCATCTCAATCTGGTGGAAGCGGTCCTCGACATTATGGGGGGCGGACCGCTGCCAACGGACAGCATGATTGAGCAAATTGGTGGATTGAGTGCTGAAGCCCCGATGAGCCTTCAAACGTTCTCCCTGAACTACGTGCTGAATGACGATCCGCGATTTGATGAAGTAGGGCCAGCCGGTGAGGTTCTCTGGTATCTTAATCGTATGGCTCCAACGGAGGTCAAGCAGGGGATTAATCTGCTGCAATACCAGCCAGTCGATTATGATCGAAACCTGCTAGATGCGGATGCGCTGACTCTAGAACGTGAAATCGGCGATGAGTTATCACCTCTCACACCGACACCGGCTCCGCAACAAGGGACGGTAATCCTGAATTATGCCCATCGTCGGGCCGGAACATTACCGCTCAGCCCGCGAATTCGCGAGATCTTCCCGACGGCACGCAGCGCTGCATACATCTGGATCACACTGGTAGACCCGGATGGTGAGGAGCATACTGGCTGGGTGCTTCCGGACCGGTATTATGTCTCCGGCCTGACAAATCTGTACGAGAAATACCAGCTTCCGATCGGGGCCTACGTTACGATACGCCAGCTTGATGAACCCGATAAGGTGCAGATTGATCTGGTGACCCACAAACCACGTACCGAATGGGTGCGGCTGTTGCAACCGCGTGGCGAGACGGTCCAGTTTGAAAACACGCGCCGCTCTATCGGGGCCGATTTTGATGATCTAATGATTATCGGCATTGATGATCTGGAAGCGCTGGACGCATTTTTGCCGACAACCCGACGTAAGACCCTGGCGGCGCTGCTGCGCATGGTTATACCGGAGTTGGGGCGGTTGACGCCCCAGGGCGCTGCCCATGTGCGCACAATTTACAGCGCGATCAATGTCCTGCGCCGGTATCCACCAGGACCGATTCTGGCTACGTTGGCGGCTAATCCAGATTTTGAGAATCTCGGCGGGCATTACTGGAAGCTGGCTGAATAAAGGGAAAGAACCATGTCGTCTGTACCGGGCAAACCAAGTGCGCTTATCAAACCGACGCTCAACACGCGGTTTCACATCGACTATGATTGGTGGGAACGCAGCCCGGATGACTTGCGCAGCTATCTGATCAGTCACCTTCTGCCAGAACAGCGCGAACGGTTGAGCCAGAGCCAGAAAGCCCGAGTCGTGGATTATGTCGATGCGATAACCGCCGAAGTCACTCAGTTGGATGAACTGCAACTCGCCATCCGGATCGCGGCGGAGGACCCGAATTTCATCAACCCGCAGACGTCGCTGGTGGACAGCATCTTCCGCGTTTTTCTGAAGAACAACAACAAGGCGATGACCCCCAAAGAACTGTCTATCGCCATCGGTCGTCCGGCTGCAACCATATTAAAGACGTTGAGCGGTACACAAATCTACAAGGGTATCCGCCCGTATTTGACTTAGGAGGCATTTTGTGAGCCGTGTGATAAATACCGACAGTCCCGGCAAGCGCCGCAATCAACTGATGCGAACCGGCGCAGAGTTGATGCGGCACCTGAGCCAGAAGCAGGAGATCGATGACGAGACGAAGAATATGCTGGCCCTGTTGGTGCTGACGCTGCGGGCGATTGCGGATGGCATTGACGAATCGACGGTTGCCTGGGAAAAGCGCAATTACTGGATTAAGGCGGAGGAGTTCCGGCGTAACTGGCAGTGGACGGCGGAGATGGCCGCCGAACTTGAGACACTGCTGAAAAAGGGCGAGTGGCACAACCTGCCGCCGCTTATGGTCCGGATGCTGCCCTATTTTGCCGACATCAAAGTGACCAAGTTCACGCGCAAACCATCATTGTGGCAAGGCTGCTATGACCGCCTGATGGAGGGCGTCTAGCGCAGCCAGCGGTCCAGCCACGACGATAGCCTGGGATAATCGGGTGTGGCTCCGTATTCACCAGGGCGAATGTAATCCCGGTCGATGACCAGTTGTTCAAACTGGCCGGCGCTCAGGAGCAGGGCTGGCGCGGTTTGTATCATGTCGATGACCGATAAATCTCCGTTAACGTGCGATTGAATCGCATTGAGTACCCCCGGCCAATACAAAGGATTGATCAGTTTATCGGTAAATGCCTGTAAGATCTGCTGCTGCCGCTCGGCACGGCGGTAGTCGTCGTCACTATGACGTGTACGGGCATAGACCAGGGCGGTCGCGCCGTCCATGTGCTGCATGCCTGGATCAAAACGGACCGTGCGTGTTCCATAATCGTCGGTCGGATAAGCATTGTCGATGATGGTGTACGATACATCAACATCAATCCCATTAACCGCGTCGATCATGGCTTCAAATGCGCGGAAATCCAGCCGGACATAAGAATCAATAGTGATGCCAAAACTCAGCGAGAGGCTGTCTTTCAGCAGTTCCGGCCCATAACCGGGACTCTCAAGTTCGCCCAACATGTTCACCGTGTTGATCCGTTCCAGACCGTATTCGGGGACCGAGATAAACAGGTCTCTGGGGATGGACAGCAGCGCGACACCCGTTTCCTCCGGATTAACGCCGATAACTAAGATGCTGTCGGAGCGGGTGACGTAGCCTTCGCCATCCCGCGAGTCCAGACCCATCACCAGGATATTTGATTGCGATGGTGGGAAAAGGGCGTAGATCAGCAGCCAGGTGGCACAGCTACCCAGCGTGCAGCCGAACATGATAATCAGTGCCGATGCAGCACGGGCAAGGCAGCCGCGCCGGTGTGAGATGGTCATCAGCCGAACACAATCCCCAGGTCACGGGCGACACCCACCAGCGCACCGTCAGGATCTACAAACTTGCGTTTGATCGCCTGTTCCATGTCCACATGGGTGACATCCTTGCCGTGCAGTGCAACCATCTGCCCCCATTGTTCATTTGAGACCAGATGTGCGGCGTGAGTCCCGAAGGAGGTCGCCAGCCAGCGATCATGGGGGGTCGGTTGGCCGCCGCGCTGCACATGCCCTAACACCGTGACTCGTACCTCCACATCCAGCCCTTCAGCCAGCATCGCACCGACATAATTGCCCATACCGCCCAGGCGGCGCTGCTCTTCGGTGGAACCTTCGATGTAATATAGTGGATCGCCGTCCGCTGGTGCTGCGCCTTCAGCGACGACAATCAGGCTGTAGTGGCGACCGGCCCGACGAAGCTCGCGGATTTTCTCGCGCACGACTTCCAGACGAAAGGGGATTTCCGGGATGAGAATGGCATCGGCCCCACCGGCGATCCCGGCAGTTACGGCGATCCAACCGGCGTTGCGACCCATGACCTCCAGCACCATCGCCCGGTGGTGGCTTTCGGCGGTCGTTTGCAATTTTTCCAGTGCTTCCGTCGCCGTGCGGACGGCGGTATCAAAGCCGAAGGTGTAATCGGTCTCGCCCAGGTCGTTGTCGATGGTTTTGGGTACGCCGACGATGCAAGCCCCCTTCTTTACCAACTTGTGCGCGATTGCCATGGTGCCATCACCACCGGCTACGATCAAGGCGTCCAGTCCCAGCCGGTCGATGGCTTCAAGCGCTTCAAGCGAGACATCCTCGAAATCGACGGTGCCATCGGGCATCTCAATCGGACGCATGAACGGATTACCACGATTGGCGGCTCCCAGAATGGTGCCGCCGCGTGCCAGCAGGTCGTGGACGGTCTCACTGTTGAGCGGGATGGTCGGCAGATCGGCGATAAGCCCGTCGAAACCCTCACGAATGCCGATAACCTCCCAGTTATAGCGGCCTTCCGCAACCAGGACCACCGCCCGAATAACCGCATTCAGGCCAGGCGCATCGCCGCCGCCGGTCATGATTCCGATGCGTTTGCTCATGGTGTTGCCATTCCTTCATATAATGTCCAATCGGTTCCGCCGGGCAGCAGACCGAATACGCCATCATCGGGTGTGCTGATGAACTGTGTTCCGTCTGTGGCGATCTGGGTTTGTGCGCTGTAGGGCTGCTCCCATTCGTCGATAGCCCAGCCGATGCGGGTGCGGATGGCCTCGTCATTGCGCCACAGCATCCCGAATCCGCGCCGGGGTTGCCATGTGAACTCCGACGGCGAGTCGTTGTAGGCGGGATCGTCCTCGACCATGCCTTCTTCAAATGCGTCCGGTACAATTTGCCAGCGGGGCTGCACAAAGTCGTTATACATCACAAAGATCACATCCTGTGCGCCGAACCAGACCATGTAGCCGTTCTGGAACTGCTGGTACACCGCCTGGGCCGAGATTGGTTCGCTGAGTGGGCAGTTGGCGGGACGTGGCTCGATGAAAAACCACACTGTATCGCACACCTGCTGCACAGGTACGGCGACCGGTGCCGTGACTGGCAGGATCACGCTGGTAGGAAAGGCGGGAATCGTGGCGGTGGCCGTCATCGTCATCGTGGGTGAGGGCGTCTGGGTGGGCGATGTGGTGAATGTGGGCGTCTCGGTCGGTGTTTTGCTGGGGGGCAGCGTCGGTGTCACCAGAACAAAATCGGCTTCCAGTGTGAATACCTCCAACGGCGAGAGAATCTCGCTGGTGGGGACCGGGCGTGTCGGTGTCGGGCTGGTAATCAGCGTCGCCGCTGGCAGCGTAGGGGCCAGGGTGAATTCTCCCAACAGCAGTGGGCCACGATTGGTGTTTTCCGGTTCCGGGTTTGAACTACATGCGGCTGCAAACAGGATAACCAGTAACAGATATCTCAACGGTAGTGTCCTCTATTCAGAACATGTTTTTGATTCTAGCTGGATTGTCGAAGGATGCAACGCACACTATCCATTGTATATTTTGCCCGAATGAGCGACAATGAACTACAAATCCGGATGTGCGGGGACGTAGTTTGATGGCGAAAAGTCGGCGCAAATCACGCCAGGAAGCCCGAATTGAGCGGTTTACGTGGTTTTTTATGGTGCTTGTGTTCGGCATCCTCTACATCTTACCAGAGCAGAACAACCTGCCCAACTGGGTTATTCCCGCTTCCGGGGCGGTGATCTTGCTCGGCTCCGGATTTTACCAGTATATACGGCGCTGGCGTGTCAGTCCCATCACCTGGATTATCGGCACCGTGATGCTGCTTCTGACGATGATAAACCTTTACGTCGATCCTGATCAGGATTTCTACGGAATCACCCTGCTATCGTTTGCATTGGTGATCGGTTTTGGTGTCCTGACCGGCGAGACGTAGGCGAGTAGCAACCATGACAACAGATATCAATGAAAAGATCACCGTTGAGGATGTGCGCAAGCTGGCGCTGCCGCTGGGGACGCACGTAGTCGCTGGTAACGGTCTCTTGAACCGGGTGGTGGTCTGGGCGACTCTGATCTATCTGGAGGACGGACTGTCATCCAAGACCTTGCAAGCCGGTGAGATGATTCTGGTGGCTCCGCTGGAAGCCAACCATGAGGCCAGAGTGTCGGATGTTGACGTGATCCGCTGGGGTGCAGACCGGGGTGCGGTGGCGGTTGTCCTGGGGGATGCACCGTCTCCGACAGCCATCGCCGAGGCGAAAGCTTACGGCGTTCCTGTGATGGTTTTACCCGGTGGCAGCCGTATTCGGTTGGTCGAAAAAGCAATTATCAGCCTGTTGATCGACCGTAAAGTGCAGATTGAACGGCGTGGCACACAGATTTACCGCCAGTTGACGCAGATTTCTTCCCGCAATGAAGGGATGCCGGAGCTGATCAATGCGATGGCTCGCCTGACCAACAAAGCGGTCGTCATACAGGATAAACGTCTGCACATACTCTACAGTTCGGTGCAACCGGGGCTGGTCTCACAATGGGACGACATCGAGCAGTTTTTACGCAAATCCGATAATCTGCCGGTGGAGTATCAGGACCGCCATCGGGTCAGCGAAGTCCAGGATGCGGTTCAGATGCAATCGCTGCCTACGCCGGGATTGGCCCGGCTGGTCTCACCGGTGGTAACAAATGACGTTGGGCGGGGGTATCTGTCGATTGTTGGGCAGGATACGGACCTGGACGACATTGACCTGCTGGTGGCTGAGCATGGTGCGGCGGCCTGTGCGCTGGAAATGGCGAAGCAAAAAGCCGTCAGCGACACGGAAAAGCGTCTGCGCGGCACATTCCTTGACCGGCTCTTGATCGGTGATGTCAATCATCAGGAAGCCATCCGCCAGGGCGAACGCTTTGATCACGATATGACCCAGGTCCATATCGCGGTGGTGCTGTCGTGGCAAGAGGACGAATCGCCGTCTAACCGCCGCCTGGAGACCATCGTCAATCAGGTAATCAATAATCAACGGGCGCGGGCTTTGGTGTGGCAGCGCGAGCGCGAGGGTGAAGTGCTGGTGTTCCACGCGACTGACCACGAAAACCCCATTGATCACAGTCTGAAGTTGGCCCGTGCTTTCAGCACCGAAATCCAGCGGCAGTTCCCACAGAATAAGGTCGCTATCGGACTGGGACAGCCAGCCCGTGAAATCGGCAATTGGCGCAACAGCTACCGCGATGCGGTCCAGGCCCTGGAACTGGCGGGACGGCTGCAATCCGATACGCCGCTGTATATTGGCGACCTGGGTGTTTACCAGTTGATTCTCAGCTTATCCGACCGCGAGAAGTTGATGGATTTTACTGAAAAAACCCTGGGGGCTTTGTTGGAATATGACATGCGCCAGCATGCTGACCTCATCAAGACCCTGGAGGCGTTTTTCGCCTGTCATGGCAATTTGAGCCAGACCGCCGAAATGTTGATTGTCCACCGCAACACACTGCTCTATCGCATGAACCGGATCAACGAAATCTCTCAGATTGATCTCAATCGCCCTGAAACCCGGTTAGCACTCCATCTCGCGCTCACAATCCGTAGATTGTTAGCCCTGAATTAAGCGATAGCTGGTGGTTGTGCAAACCACCACAGGATATAGCCTCTAATTACCGTATACTCTGCCTATACGCAGAGTGCGGTAATTTTGTTAAATTAGGTTACAATAATAATCCCACGTTTGTCGATAACTCACAAACTGTATCTTTACCTCCTAAATATTGACCTTTTGCGAGCCGGGTAAATTCGAAGGAGAGGCCTAATGCATCTTGAGATGAACAATGACCTTCATCCCATCGACCGTAACGAGCGCGACGCCTGTGCGCTTATATGCGCGGTCCGCAAAGGTGGAGAGCCGACACACGGCAATGTGAAACGCACTATTGAAGGACTGGCCCGTATGGGACATCGCACCGGCTATATTGACGGTGAAGGTGATGGCGTGGGCATTCTAACGGATATTCCGCGCCAGTTGTGGGCCAAGCGCCTTGCGCGTGCTGGACTGCGCTCGTCACTGGCGACAAACCGCAGTTTCTGGGTAGCTCATCTGATGATTCCGACGGCGGACCGTCCGCGGGCGACCAATCTGATCGATCATATTGTGCGTGAGATCACAGGAGCGGGATTGCACGCTCTGTATGATCGTGAAGGCATGGTCAACAGTCAGATTCTTGGACCAAACGCGGAGAAGAACGAACCGGTTTTCTGGCAGATTGCCGGGATGAACGGGCAGGTCCCGGAGGATGAACTGGATCGCACGCTGTTCGATCTCCAGGTGAAGATGGAACGCAGTTTGAACGTCCATTTCCCGTCGTTCTCATCGCACAGCGTTGTTTACAAGGTGCAGGGAACGGTTGAGATTCTACGCCGTTACTACCCTGAACTGCGCGATCCGGATTATGCTTCGACGGTCACACTGGGCCATGCGCGTTACAGTACCAACACCAATCCCATTTTTGAGCGGGCGCAGCCCTTTGGGCTGCTGGGTCACAATGGTGAGTTCAATACCATCTCGCGCTTCCGCCTGGAAGCTGCCATGCTCGGCATTCCACTGGACCCGGATAACTCTGACTCACAGGACGTGGACCGGGTGTTGCAAGCCCTGTGTATGCGCTATGACCTGGACCTGATCCAGGCGATGGAATATGTCTTCCCGCCGCACGATCACGACCTCATCCAGGATGTACCGGGAATTCATAAGATGTATCGTGAGATGCGCTATAGTTTCGGTCCATTTGCCCAGGGGCCGTCGGCGGTTGTAGCGCGTTTGAAAGATCAGGTGGTTTTCAGTGTGGATGCGTTGGGTCTGCGACCGCTCTGGTTTGGCGAGACCGAGAAGGAGTATTTCGCCAGTTCAGAACGTGGTGTCTATCCGCTCGACCTGATGTCGCGCAGTCCGCGTCCGATGGCACCGGGCGAGAAAGTCGGTCTGCACATTGATCCGGGACGCGGGATCACGGTCATGGATTATCCGGCCATTCAGCGCTATGTGTATAAACAGTACGATGAGCGCATCCCGTTCCGAATCGATATCCCCTGGTCCTCTAACGGACATCACGATGGCGGTAATGGACATGTCCCGCCGCGACCCATCGGTGGCAACCCGGGTGGCGGTGGTATGCGTGTCCCTGTTGGTGGCGGCACCGAGTACGCGCCTGCCGTTGAAATGGTGGCTGAGGAAGAGTACCAGGCGAACGTGTTCCCCTGGGTAGCTAGGGCGACCGCGATTAACACCAACACGATGGCGTCTCTCGGTTGGGAGCGCTATCACACTGAGGTCATCACCACGATGGCGATCAATAAGAAAGAACAGATTGGCTCACTGGGATGGGATGGCCCGCTGGCAGCGCTCAGCCACAAGCGCGTGAATCTCGCAGACTTTTTCAAGGAGACGGTCGCTGTTGTCACCAACCCGTCGATTGACCGCGAGCGTGAACAATCCCAATTCTCCACGCGCACGGTTATCGGTATGCGCCCTGATGTTGGTCGAGCAGCCCAACCAGAGGAACTGCTGCTGGAACTGGATACACCGCTTCTTGTGGGCGGACACCTGAGCCTGGCAACAGCCGATGAAATGGAGGCGATTGCCGACAATCTGGGGACGAAAACCATCGAGGGACTCCTGGCGGAACTTGAAGGTCGCGCTGTGATTCTCTCGATGACGGCAAACGCTGACGAGACCATCGAGGAGGCGGTCAAGCGGCTGCAACACGAGGCCGTTGAGGCTGTACTCGCTGGAGCAGTGTGCATTGTTCTGGACGATACCGATGTTTACGATGGTGAACGGTTGATGATTGACCCGCTGCTGGCGACGGCGGCGGTAGATCGGGCGCTGCGTCAGGCTGAGACGACCCCGAATCTGCGTCGTCTGGCCGGGATTGTGGTCCGGTCGGGGGCGCTGCGTGATCTTCATGATCTGGCGTTGTGCGTCAGCCTGGGGGCGAGTGCGGTGCTGCCGTATGCGTTTTACGCGGTTGCACTGGGCCTCGCGCCGCGATCAAAGGGAGAATTGGAACCTGGTCAGGCCGTCGAATGGCTGACCAACACCGTCAGCACTTTGACGAAGGGCCTGGAAAAAGTTACATCCACCATCGGTTGCCATGAACTGCGCGGCTACGGTCACAGTTTCAGTTCTATTGGACTGGCACGCAATGTGGCGGCGATTTTTGGCACACCAAACTATTATGGTTCCGAGGCGCGGGGGCTGACCTGGGCGGCCATTCATCTTGATGCTGAAGAACGGGCGGCGGAACTGCGCGGCGAGAAGAAGAACAAGCTGGAAAACCCCGACCGTTTCTATCCGAAAATCTGGAAGAAAGTCGAGGACATGGCCCAGGGTGAACTGGGTCAGGCCGAGTTCAATGACTTTATCACCGCGCTTGAGTCGCGGCAGCCGGTCGCTATCCGGCACATCCTGGGCATCAAGGCGCAGGCATCGGCAGAAAAAATTGACCCGCAAGATGTGGACATCAGTGTGAAAGATCACGACATGCCGGTGTTGATCGGTGCCATGTCGTTCGGCTCGCAGGGTGAATTGTCGTATCGCACTTATGCCGAGGCGGCCTATCGCCTCAACATCCTTTGTGTGAACGGCGAAGGTGGGGAGTTGGGTGATATTATGGGGCGCTATCCCAACAATCGCGGCCAGCAAATCGCGTCCGGGCGCTTTGGTGTGAATATCGGTTTCCTGAACTCCTGCAACCTGCTGGAAATCAAGATCGGCCAGGGGGCCAAGCCTGGTGAAGGTGGTCATCTGCCCGGCTTCAAGGTGACGGAGCAGGTGGCGGCAGCCCGCAGCACCACGCCCGGTGTCGCTCTGATCTCGCCGAGCAACAATCATGACCTGTACTCGATTGAAGACCTGGCTCAGCTTATTGACGAATTGAAAACCGCTAATACGCGTGCGCGGGTGAGCGTCAAAATTCCGGTGGTTCCCGGTGTGGGGATCATCGCGGTCGGTGTGGCGAAAGCCGGTGCCGACATCATCAATCTGACGGGATTTGAAGGTGGCACTGGCGCGGCCCGTGCTCATGCGCTGCGCCATGTCGGTTTGCCGGCGGAGGTTGGTCTGTGGTTGGCCCATCGCCAACTTATCGAGAGTGGTCTGCGCGATCAGGTTGAACTGTGGTGCGATGGCGGCATGAAGTGCGGTCGCGATGTCATCAAGATGATGTGTCTGGGAGCCAATCGCGTTGGCTTCGGTACGCTGGCGATGGTCTCAGTTGGCTGTACCATCTGTCGTGGTTGTCATGATGGCACCTGCCATGTGGGTATCACGACTCATGTGAAGACCAAAGAGGAAGCGGAGAAGCGTAACTTCAAGAGTTTCCGCCCGTTCGAGGAAAAGGGATCGCCCGACGGTATCGTGAATGTGTTCTCGGTGATGGGCGATGAAATCCGCGAATGGACGGCGAAGCTGGGCTTCCAGCGGACGCAGGACCTTGTTGGGCGTGCCGATCTGCTGGAACAAGTCGACTTGCACGACCGGATTGACCTGACAGCGCTGCTGCGCCGGGTGCCGCCGGTGCCGAAAAAGCAACCGCAGCCCGGTGGTCGCCGTCTGACTCGCCCGCGCAACACACTCAGCAAGCAAATTACAACGGTGGTCAGCGAATACATCGAACGCGGCGACGCGGAAATGACCTACGACGACGAGCAAGTGATGGCGATGGACCGTGCGTTGGGGACGCATCTGGCTGGTGCCATCAAACGGGATGTGATCGCCAAGTCCGATGAGGTGGAAGCTGTCCACCTCAGCTTTAGCAACAGCGCCATACCGGGTAACGGTCTGGCGGCTTTCCTGGATGAACCCCTGCGTGTGCTGGTGGAAGGCGGTGCGCAGGATGGTGTGGCAAAATGTGCGCGGGGTGGAACGGTCTCCATTTTGAAGGGGCTGAACCACAACGGGGCGCGTCTGGACGGCTCGGTTGGCAAGAGTTTTGCTTATGGTGCGCAGGGCGGTCTGTTCATTGTTCAGGGCGATGCCGATACCCGTGCCTGTATCCGTCTCAGCGGGGCCGACGTGATCTTCGGTGGGACGATCCGCGAGAAAATCCGCGATGATCTGGGCGGAATCGGTGCACGTGCCAACCTGAAGGGGTATGCGTTCGAGTATATGACCAGTGGCCGCGCCCTGGTTCTGGGTGATCCCGGTCCCTGGATATGCGCCGGTATGACAGGTGGCGTTGTTTACCAGCGTGTCCATCCGGAGATGGGGCTGGATGTGGACGCGATCAAACGGCGCATCGCGCCCGGTTCGCCAGTTGAGATATTCTCGCTGGATGAGCAGGGCAACGATGACGTCATTGAACTGCTGCAAAAGTACATTCATGTGCTGGAAGTCAACAACCAGTCCAGTTTCACCGAACCGCTGTACGAACTCTTGCAATATCCGACAGCGCACTTCGTCAAGATTGCGCCGCCGACCTACACCAATTAGACTCGTTCTGCCGCTGCGGATATGGTTTTGTCCGCAGCGGCTTTTTTGCATCGTCTGCCGACTTCCCCTATCATCAAAATATCATTGCGGCAATCCAGGAGACAAAATCTTATGACTATTCGGACGCTGGTGCTGTCTGGCGGGGGCGGGCGGGGTGCGTTCCACGCTGGCGTGTATAAGTACCTCTGTGAACGGGGCAAGACCGGTGTCGATGACCTCCATGCGGGTGCGTGGGAGCCGGAAATTGTCGTCGGTACGTCCATCGGTGCCGTGAACGGTGCCGCCATCGCCCAGGGCATCCGTCCGGAAGCGCTGGAACGCTTCTGGCTGTCGCTTCGTGAACACGACATCCAGGGTTTGCCACCGGGCATGGGGCCGCTGGCCCGCTTTGTCGCCAATCGTATCCTGCGGCGCACCATCGGGACCAAACTGCCGGTCATTCATGTGCCGCGTTCGCTCTCTCCAAACGCGGATGAGTCCTGGCCGCCGCTGCCACTGCTGCCTTACCGGCTCAGTCAATGGCTGATCGGTCGCTGGAGCAATCTGCTGGATACCGGCCCGCTTCAGGAGACCTTGATAAACAGGCTTGGTCTGGATGAAGCGGGAATCACCAACGCGGAAAGGACGCTGCTTATCAGCGCTACCAATGTTCGCACCGGCGAGGAGACGGTATTCGCCAACCGGACCCTCCCGAATCGCAAACGCGATAACGTGAAAACGCCGGTGACCATCCGGCGAATTATCGCCAGTTGCAGCATTCCGATGATCTATCCCTGGACACAGGACGATGACGGTGAACTCTACTGGGATGGCGCGGTGGTCGCCAACACGCCGCTCGGTCCGGCGTTTGATGTGGTGCGGGATCGCCCCATCGATGAGCCGATGGAGGCGGTCGTGGTTATGATGAACCCCTGGTGGGAAAGCGACCAGGAAGCGCTGAACCATGATCGTCTGCCGCAGGACTTCGGCGAGGCCATCACCTGGACACTGGATTGGGCGCTGTTGTCATCTTTCCGTGTGGATTTGAAGATGGTGCGCTCGTGCAACCGGATCGGGGAAATGCAGGCCCAGAGCGGGCAGGAGCAAACCTACCGCTATGTGCAGGACATCATCGTCGCGCCCGACCGGTTTCTGCCGGTCGAGCGCATTGTCGATTACGATGAACCCGCCAGCCGTGAACTGATCCAGTTGGGCTATGAAGCGGCGCAGCGGGCATTCCAGAAGCAGTTTCCTGGCTAGCTGAATGTCTGCTTGAGCAGGTCGGTCAGCGTCGGTGTGCCGATGACCTGAAGCGCGTAACGGGTGCGGATCATTGGCTTTTGCACAGTGATGATGCGCGTCAGGTCGATGGGTGTCGCGGCGATGACCAGATCGACATCGGATTGGTTGATTGTCGCTTCCAGGTCGCGCATCTGGGCGTCACCATAGCCCATTGCCGGCAGCAAGGTGCCGATCTCCGGGTAGTGTTCGTAAGTGGTCTGGATAGAGCCGACGGCGAAGGGGCGCGGGTCCACGATTTCGGCTGCGCCGTAGCGCTGCGCCGCCACGATCCCGGCACCATACTTCATCTCACCGTGTGTCAGCGTCGGACCGTCCTCAATCACCAGCACGCGCTTGCCCTGGATGGTCTCAGGCTGATCGACCATGATGGGTGAGGCAGCTTCCAGAATGATGGCTTTCGGGTTCAGCCGCTGAACGTTTTTGCGGACTTCCAGCACACCGGCGTAATCGGCGGTATCGACTTTATTGATGATGACGACATCGGCCATGCGCACGTTGGTCTCGCCAGGATAATAGCGCAGTTCGTGGCCGGGCCGGTGCGGATCAACGATGGCGATATGCATATCAGACTGGTAGAAGGATAGGTCGTTGTTGCCACCGTCCCACACCACCACATCGGCTTCAGCTTCGGCTTGTTTCAGGATGGCACCGTAGTCAATGCCGGCGTAGATTACCGCACCCTGGTCGATATACGGTTCGTATTCCTCGCGCTCTTCGATGGTACACTGATGGTGATCCAGGTCATCGTAGCTGGCGAATCGCTGGACCGCCTGGGCTGCCAGGTCGCCGTAGGGCATGGGATGGCGCACAGCCACCACTCGCTTACCCATACCAATGAGAGTCTCCACAACATGGCGTGAGGTCTGGCTCTTGCCGCTGCCGGTGCGCACAGCACCAACCGAGACGACCGGCTTATTGCTCTTGATCTGAGTGTGGCGTGGTCCCAGCAGCCGGTAGTCGGCCCCGGCTGCGAGGACCTGCGAGGCCTTGTGCATGACATATTCGTGCTGGACATCGCTGTATGCGAAGATTACTTCATCGATTTCACAGTCTGCAATCAGACGATCCAGGTTCTCTTCATCGTAGATCGGAATCCCGTTGGGATAGAGCGGACCGGCCAGTTCGGGCGGATAGGTGCGGCCCTCGATGCCGGGAATCTGGGTGGCGGTGAACGCAACGACTTCGTAAGCATCGTTGTGACGGAAGTACGTGTTGAAGTTGTGGAAATCGCGCCCGGCGGCTCCCATAATCAATACTTTTGGCATGGAACAAACTCCAATTTGTATAATATGCATATCGTTCTATATGCAGTATACACAGGTAACGTGAACCAGACAATAAAGGGTTTTACCCTTGCCATGACGTGGCTTTGCGCGTAACGTTTAGGCAGTTTGCCGGGATAAATCACAGACGCATGCAGCACATTTTCCTGTGGATCGTCGCTCTGATCGGGTTGAGCGGTACAGCGGCCCGCATTTACAAACAGGCGCGATTTTTCCAGATCGAAGAATATATGAACATGCGCTATCTACGCTGGTGGCTGGCGGAGCGTTCCCGTTTTGCGCCGTCGCGCCCGTTGGTGGCGACTTTTGTTGGTGCGATACTGGCGTTCTTTCTGTCCGAGGCACCGGATTCGCCGCTGCCAGCGATCATCGGCGCGATTGCGGCGCTGGTGGCGGTCTGGCCGCCGGACGAAGGTGAGATCAAGAAGCCGTTCCGGCGCACGCAGCGGGCCACACGCCTGCTAGCAGGCGCGTTCGGCGCTGCGCTGCTGGTATGGGGTCTGGCGCTGCTGCTGGCTGCCCGGATTGAGCCTTATGAATTGCAGGTGTTGGCGGTCATGCTGGTAGGACTGGTGCTGCTGCTGGCGGCACCTTTGTTCCTGGTGACCGGCAATATCATCATGTCGCCGGTAGAACGTTTCATGCGTCAACGCTTTATCGCTTCGGCGAAAGCTGTTATGCAGCAGGTGCAACCGGCAGTTATCGGTATTACCGGCAGCTACGGCAAGACCACGACCAAGAACTTTCTGGCCCACATTCTGAATGGGCGCTACCATGCTTATGCCACACCGAAAAGCTATAACACGATGATGGGCGTGTGCATCGCCATCAATAACGACCTGGCCGACGACTACAGCGCTGATTACTTCGTGGTTGAGATGGGCGCTTATATTCGTGGCGAGATCGAGCGCATTTGCGGACTCACGCCGCCGCACATCAGCATCGTGACGGAGGTCGGTCCGCAGCATCTGGAACGCTTCGGCAGCCTGGAGAATATCGCCACCGCCAAGTATGAGATCATCAAGGCGCTGCCGTCCGATGGCGTCGGTGTGTTCAACTGGGATAACCCGTATATACGTGAGATGTTCGAGCGTGGGTATCCTGAAACGTGCCTGGGTGTGAGCAAGACGGTATCGTCCGATTTTGTTCCGTCCGATGGACCACGCTTCATCGCCAGCGCCATTTATGAGAGCCTGGACGGGCTGCGCTTCGATGTGACCGATGTCCTGACTGGCGAAACCGAGACCTTCCAGACAGCGGTGTTGGGCCAGCACAATGTCACCAATATTTTGTTGGCGACGGCGGTGGCAGTGAATGAGGGCATGTCGCTGCAAGAGGTAGCCTTCCGTGTGCGCCAGTTGCGTCCGGCGGAGAGCCGTCTGGTGCGGACCGAAACCGCCGCCGGGATCACGATCATCAACGATGCCTACAGCGCCAATCCCGCCGGGGTAGTGAGTGCGCTCAAGGTGCTGGGGATGCACGGCAATGGTCGTCGCCTGCTGGTGACACCGGGCATGGTTGAGTTGGGCGACCAGCACGAGGTAGAAAACCGCAAGCTCGGTCAGGTGGCGGCCCAATATGCGACCGATGTGATTCTGGTCGGTGCCAGACAGACCGCACCGGTCAAACTAGGGTTGGCGGATGCTGGTTTTCCGGCGGATCGGTTACATGTGGTCGATGAACTGCGGCAGGCGGTGGCGTGGTACGAGCAGAATCTAAAGCCCGGCGATACAGTGCTGTTTCTGAACGATTTGCCGGATACTTATTGAGGGGTGGCCTGATGGAAGATTTGACATGCTACGTACACAGCGATGACTGGGGTATGATCGCGCTGGTGCCGGTGGAGAAGCAGGCCGAGATTGCGCAGGTACTTGAACCAAACGACACCGGCGAACTGGACGACACCCGTCCGGCGTACTCCATTCTGGACCGGCAGATAGCGCTGGATGAATTGCAGCAGGTGTTCGACGGGTTGCTGGTCGAAGCTGACCAGCTACTGACCGGCTATACAACCGACCTGGAAGCGGTTGAAGAGGGATTCGGCTTTTTCGATCAGGATTTTGGTGCCTTCTACGGTACACTTCAGGACGGATTGGTCGATACACTGTATTTCGACAATCAGGCGTGCAACTGCGGCGAGGATTTCAGCGCTGCCATTGCGGCCTTTGCTCGTTTTGCCCGCCACCACCGGCTGCTGCTGGTGGACTGGTATCTTGACCTGACGCTCAGTTTTGACGACGAAACAGTGTTTGAGCGCTATCTTGAAGAGGAGTAAGCAACGATGAGAGAACAACTCCTGGCATTATTCAAAGACCTGCGTGTGGCCGATGTGCGCGACGGCCTGGACTGGAACATGATGCATCACTACGGCACGGTCTCTGCCGACATCCGTCCCCTTTTCCGTACACGGGCGGTCGGAATCGCACGGACGGCGCGGTATCTGCCGTTTGAAGGACCGATGCCGACTATGAGCGCCGAAGAGTATGACAAATGGAGCGGCTGGTATTACGGTGAAGTCTGCACCTACCCCTGGATCGAGGAGATCGAACCGGGTGACTTCATCGTGATCGACCAGAGCGGTGTGGACGCTGGCTTGATGGGGTCGAATAACGCGTTGGCGGCATTCCGCAACGGGGCGCGGGGACTGGTCTCCAACGGTGGCGTGCGTGACACAGATGAACTAATCTTGCAGCAGGTGCCGTTCTGGTCACGGTTTGTCTCGCAGAAGATGGTCCAGGCCCGGCTCCAATTCGACGCTAAAGACATCCCGGTAGCAGTCGGGGGTGTGACGGTGCGACCGGGTGATGTGATCGTGGCTGACGGCGATGGTGTGATCGTTGTGCCGCAGCGGATCGCCAAGGATGTGGCGAAGTATGCGAATCGTGAACTGGTCAACGACAAGGCCAGCCGCCGTCAACTCTATGAAGAACTGGGAATGGAACTGGATGACACGGTTTCTTAAACGAATCGGAATCACCACTGGCTACGCAGACGGCCGGCAAGTCCTGGATGTACATTATGTGCGTGCGGTGGCGCAGGCTGGCGGTCTGCCGGTGATCGTGCCGGTGATGGAAGACGAAGCCATGGCGCAGGCGTTCGCTGCCATGCTCGGCGGTCTCGTGATTCCCGGTGGACCGGGCATTACGCAGGGTTTGATCGGGGCGCTGCCTGATGATCTACCGCCGGTTGACCCGGTACGCGACCGCAGCGACCGTCTGATGTATGCTGCCATGACCGACCGGCCTGTGCTGGGCATCTGCTATGGGATGCAGTTTGTTAACGCTCAGGCTGGCGGCACGATCTATGGTGATTTGAACCGGCACAAACTGGATGCGTTGATTCACAGCCGGGAACGTGGTGGAGAGGATCATCCGGTAGAGATTCAGCCGGACTCGCACCTGGCGGACATGCTCGGTGCGGCATCCATGACGACCAACAGCTACCATATTCAGTCGGTTGCAGAAGTGGGTACCGGACTGCGCCCGGTGGCATTCAGCCCGGACGGCGTGATTGAGGCGGTCGAGTCGGCTGATGGACGGGTTCTCGGTGTGCAATTTCACCCGGAGCGCATGACCGATCATCCCTTGTTTGAGAATTTTGTCGCCCGTTGCTAGCAGGGACGTATTGATGAGCGCAAATCGCAAAACCACTGTGGCCGTGATCTTTGGCGGGCGCAGCGTTGAACATGATGTCTCCATTGTAACCGGCCACCAGATTATGCGGGCGTTTGATGCGACACGCTACGAGGTGGTACCGGTGTATATCGGGCGCGATGGCAGATGGTACACCGGCGAACCTTTGCTGGAACTCAAGAATTTCCAAGATGAGATTGTCAGCTACAAAGGGGTGGTAACGGCCATTCTTTCGCCCAGTGTGCAGCATCACGGACTGATCGTGAATCCGATGTCGGGACGCTGGCAGCGCAGTGAAATCCAACGAATTGATGTGGTTTTCCCGGCGATACATGGCACGCACGGTGAGGATGGTACGCTTCAAGGTTTGATCGAACTGGCCGACATCCCGTATGTCGGCTGTGGTGTGATGTCGTCGGCGATTGCCAACGACAAAGCCATGACCAAGCGGCTGCTGCGCTCCAACGGTATCCCCGTGACTGATGATATGACGCTGCTGCGGGCAGATTGGCTGAACCACCGCGATAGTGTGCTGGACCGGATCAAGTCGGAAATCGGTTTTCCGCTGTTCGTCAAACCAGCTTCGTTGGGATCGAGCATCGGTGTGACACGAGTCCTGGACGACGCTATGCTGCCCATTGCCATTGATATTGCTGCCAGTTTTGACCGGCGGGTGATTATTGAACGGGCGGTGCAGGGCGGGACCGAGATCAACTGTGCGCTGATGGGCAGCGGAGACGAGATTGTCGCGTCTGTGCTGGAACAGCCGGTTTCGTGGAAAGAATTTCTCACCTATGAGGAGAAATATTTGCGTGGCGGTGGTGGTATGAAAAGCGCCGAGCGCATCATCCCAGCGCCGGTTGATGATGCCCTGGCTGAGCGGATTATGCAGTATGCAGCAGCCGGTTTCCAGGCAATTGATGGGCGCGGAATTGCTCGCATCGATTTTCTGGTTGATGCGAAGGGCGAGGGGGTCTACCTCAATGAGATCAACACCATGCCCGGTTCCCTGGCGTTTTACCTGTGGC
>CAYQJO010000039.1:0-24945 GCA_964417785.1 uncultured Anaerolineaceae bacterium
ATGCGAACACGATACCCGCCGAAGAAACGATCACCTTCATCGCCCTGTGCGGTCAGCAGTCCTGGCTTAGCGGCGATGAAGGTGATCGTTTCTTCGGCGGGTATCGTGTTCGCATCACATTGACCGGTGTCGCAGTCAACGCCGCTGGGGCAGTCTACGGCCAGAACGCGGGTGCGGAGTTGTGGCTCAGGGTGGGTGGCTGTGATGATGGCTTCGGCGGGCTGCTCCGGGTTTTGAAGTATCTGGTTGGTGGTCCGCAAGACTTTCTCCGCTTCGCCCTGTATTGGCAACCGAATACCAATGCCGAAAAGCGCATCCAGGAGCAGGTCGGCGCTGGCAACCATGTGACGCAAAACCCGTCCGTCGTGATCATCTTCAGCGTATGCCATGAACACACCAGCCGCCCTGGCTGCGTCGAAATTGCTGTCGTTTTCCCGACGTTTCAGCAGATAGCAGCGTACCTGTGTGTTTTCCAGCTTTTCCGCGATATAGCGGGCCGCAACCAGACCATCACCGCCGTTGTTGCCGGCACCCACCAGTAACGTGAACCGGGGATCAGTTAGATGGTCCGTCAGAGCCAAAGCGCGAACGGCGGTGGCACGTCCGGCGTTGTCCATCATGGTATCGTAAGACAGCCCGCCTGCATCGGCGGCTGCCTCAATGCGGCGCATCTGATCAACTGTGACGATTCGCATCCGTAATCCGATCTTTTAACGCTATTGAAAAAAAGCCGGCACTACCGGCTTGTGGGTTTCTATGATGTTCGATTGACCACGCGATGGGCAAGATCGATCAATTCGTCTTTGTAGATGGATTCGGGTAAGACATCGAGTGTGGCAACGGCCTGCTGAACGAGACCGACGGCCTGCATCTTGCCTTCTTCAATGCGGTTGCCGTTTAGAAGTTTGGCCTTGACAGCGTTCATCGGGTCTGATTCGACGGAAGCGAAACCCTTACCCTGTTCCAGGTCGATTCCGGCGGTTTTGCCCAGTTCTTTTTCGTTACCAACCAGATCAAGAATGTCGTCAATGATCTGGAAAGCAAGGCCCAGGTTGAAACCGTATTCAGCAAGGGCGTTGATCTGCTCGTCGTCTGCATCTGCAAGCGACGCCCCGATGGTGGCACCAGATTTGAACAGGGCAGCGGTTTTGCGGGCGATGATCTGGTAATAGACCTCGCGGTTTAGATTATTCTCTTTGACGGCGCTGGCCTGTAAAGTTTCACCTTCTACCAGTGCAACGGTACCCTCTGCCAGAATAACATTCAGGTAGCCGTAGGGAGCCATCAACTCATAGACTTTGGTGAAGAGAAAGTCACCGGTCAATAGGGCGAAGGTGCGGCCCCAGATAGCGTTAATGGAGGGGCGGCCTCGTCGCAGCACGCCATGATCGTTGATGTCGTCATGGACAATGCTGGCAGTATGCACCAGTTCGACGGCTGCGGCTGGTGCGATCACCTGGTCGATGTCGTCTCCACCCGTTGCCAGATAGCTCAGGAGGACAATGCGCGGGCGAATGCGCTTGCCGCCGGCAGCGAGAATATGCTTGCTGGCATCTTTGAGGACGTCGACATCACTATCGGTAATGTCGAGCAGTTGTTGCTCAACTGCCTGGAGCGAGTCTTCGAGTATGCTTTTCGACGCTATTCTTGTCGCCTGAAAGGTCATCAGTGATTGCCTTATCTGAAAATGCGGTGATTTAAAACATCTTGATAGTTTGTGATATTCATAACTATCTAAATCTTATTTATATAATACACAAAAAGCAGATGTAGGTCAACGAATCTTCATTGATCTTTCAGCGATTGGATTATAGCTCTACAACGGGTAATACGAAAGAGAACTTGCTGCCTTTTCCGACTTCACTCTCAACACGGGGCCGTGTTTGGTGGTGGTCCAGGATAAGACGCACCAGTGCGAGACCCACACCGGTCCCACCATACTGCCGGGTGGAGGAACTGTCAATCTGGTAGAAGGTCTCGAATATCGAGTCCATCTGGTCGGAGGCAATACCGATGCCTTGATCGACCACACAGAACTCGACAAAGTGCCTGACACGGCAGACACTGACGTGGATTTTGCCTTTGCTGAATTTTAAGGCGTTGTCGATGAGGAGGTGCAGAACAGTTGCCAATCCCTGTTTGTCCGCCAGGATAGGGGGGAGATCAGACTGAATGTCAAATTCAACGCGCTCCTGAGCATCGGGATGACGCCAGCTACGTGCCAGATCACGGCGTGTGGCGTCCACAGCATCACGAACGATGACCGGGCCGGGATTGATGTCAAGGCTGCTGCCAAGCTGGGTGATATTCTTGATGACGGCCTCTAATCGCCCGGTGGCGTTCTTGGCATAGTACACCAGGTCTTCGTTGTCGACGTCCTCTGCGATCAGGGCCACAGCCGATTTGACATGCAGGAGCGGTGTCTTGAGTTCATGCGAGACATTGCGCACAATCGCGTTCTTTAACAGTGTAATCTCATCGGAGAGTCGTTTCTGTTCCTGGACACGCTGCTTGAGTTTGGCGACCTCCTTCTGGAGGTGCTGATTCTGATAATGCAGCCTGAGCGTGTGTTCGATCAGACTGGCAGATGGTGGCAGCACCAGATCGGCGTAGCCTGTCTCTACCAGTGTTTCATCGGTAATCAGGAGAACCAGCGGTCGGGGGGATGGCTGCGAGTCGAGAATAGAGGCGATGCGCTGGCTATCGCTGCAACTGGTCGCAATCACAATATCGGGCAGATTTTGCGCTACGCCTGATAGCGGCGGCAAATCAACAATCGAAAAACCCTTGCCAGTAAGGTGATCCAGAACGTGCGCTGACCAGTCTGGTTTTTCTTTCGCATAGAGCGCAATTGAATGTGTTGATTTTCCGTTAAGCATGCACATATCCCACTCGATACCCTATCTAAATCTTAGCATAGAGCGCGGGTGTGGAGTAGCAAATTGCGGTACAGGTAAGGAAACTCGAACGATGCTGTAAGAAAATCGTTTACTGGCAGTGGCGAATGGTCTGGCAAAGCTGGTTGAGATGCAGCCGGTCGTGTTGCGCGGTGAAGGAGGCCAGTTCTAACAGCGTTGTGGGGCCAAAGACACTGTGTCGAGCCGGATGGGTCCAGTCGTTCTCGGTCAGATCGTTCAGCAGCGCCAGCGTGATTTTGCGCTCGGCGATCCATTCGTGGGCGCAGGTGCGACCGTCATAGGGGCAGTCCAGGTCTGGTGAGGGTAGCCGGGGTGCGCTCAAGAAAGGGTTATTTGAGTCGCGCACCTGTTCAAGTCGTGGGCGCTGGACCTGCTTTTCGCTCAAATACAGATGGCATACGATCTGTGCCGGTGACCACTCGTTTGGATCAGGACGCTGGTTCCAGTAACGGTCAGGCATCAGATCAATCAAGCCGAACAACGCCCCCATGCTGCCGATAAGCTGTGGGATGATGGCTTCTGGCTGGGGCTGTGGCAGCGTATAGGGTGGCAGTGCGGACGGTGAGAATACGTCCTTGTGGATAGTGTGCAGTCCCAATGTTGCGGCGGGGTCAAGGTCATTGCGCTGGCTGTCTCCGACCATAATCGTCTCATCCGGTTCCGTACCGATTCGGGCCAGGATTTCCGCGTAATACGCCGGATTGGGCTTGCTGAAGTGCATGTTGTCCGCGTGGGTGATGAGGGTGTAGCCGGTATCCAACCCGCCCCATTCGAGCCGCTGCCGGATGGCGGATTCGGGATAAATGGGATTAGTCGCCAGGACAACAGCATACCCATTGGCCTTCAAGGCCGTGGGCCAGATAGCGGCATGGGGTATGGGTTTGACCATATGGCGTAGCTGCCCGAATTGTTCTGTATAGAATTGATCGTAAGCGGCACGAACCTCGGCAGTAGAACAGCCAGTCTTCTCCGCAATCTGTTGGACGATATAGGCGCTGTTCGTCTGTGTCGGATCGCGGGGCTGGCTTAAGCTGCGCAGCACATGGATCAAGGCATCGGATTCGGCATAGCGGTCGGCCAGCAACTGCCGGAAAGCGTCGGCGAAGGGGCGATCCGGATTGAGAATCAGCGTATTGTCGAGATCAAGCAGGACGGCCTTAATCATCGTTTTCGTCCAGTGCCTGGCGGAAGATGTCCAATCCGGGGCGCTCTTTGTTGCATTCGGGGCAGCCGGTGTAAATATTCTCAATGGGAATCTGGTGCCGCCGGCAGTAACCTGTCACCTCGAGTTGGCGACCGAAACCCAGAACACGCGGCTTGATGGTAAGTTCCAACTCAAGATCAGGTGACGAATTGGCATTGAGCATATCCGGTACCGGACACTTCTGACAATCGGATGGTCGCCAATAGAGCGAGTCGGGGTTGCCCTTGACCAGACGACATTCCTCGATATCGCGCCCACGATAATAATCCGCATAGTAGAATTTACACTCTTTGCCTGCTGGTGTGCGCATAAATTATCCTTCACGATCCAGCCAGTGGACGGCTGCGCCGGGCAAATCATCCAGAGGGCCTTTCTGCATGGTGCAGTCGGGCAGTGCTTCCAGGAAACTCGATCCATAGCCTTTTGTCAATACCCGGCTGTCGAAGATAGTGACGACACCACGATCCGCTCGTGTGCGGATCAAACGGCCAAATCCCTGCCGGAAACGCAGAATGGCGTCGGGTAGGGCATAGTCCCCAAATGCGTTTTTATAGGTGTCGGATCGGGCTGCGAAAACCGGGTCCGAGGGTACAGCAAAGGGCAGCCGGACGATGACCAGGGCGCTCAGATCACTGCCGGGTATATCGACCCCTTCCCAGAAGCTGCGGGTGCCGAGAAGCACGGCTTTCTCGGTGTTTTTGAAGCCTTCTAGGAGCATTTGACGGCTGGTACCGTCACTCTGATCGTAAACTGTGATATTGCCCAGTGCCAGACGAGGCGTGATGGCCTGAGATGTCTGGCGAAGCTGGCTGTAACTGGTGAAAAGGACCAGCAAGCCACCTTGAAGGGCGTCGGCAAGCTCGATGATGCCGCGTTCGACCGCCCGCTGATACCCATTTCGATCAACCGGCTCCGGGATGTTGTTGGGGATATAGACCAGCGTAGAGGCTGCGTAGTCAAAGGGTGACCCGACCTCCAGAGTATTAACTTCTTCCGCATACAGCCGTTCCCGCAGATAGTGGAAGTTGTTGTGGGTTTTCAGTGTGGCGCTGGTCAGGATCACCGATTCTTTTTGCTGCCACAGGTATTTTTCGACGAGAGGCCCAACGTGGAGTGGTGCCATGTTGATTACCGGGGTATCGGTCCCCTGACCCATGCTGATCCAATAGATGATATTGGAGTCGGGTTCCTGGACGAAGTGGGTCAGATGTTGGCTGGTTTCGGCCAGATAGTGGGCCGCGGATTCAGTTCCTGTAACCAGGTCTTCCAGATCGGTGATGTTGTATTTTGCCATCTTATTCAGGACACGGGTGAGCCGGTGGACGGCAGCGCCAATCACCTCGAAGAATTCAATCAATGGTTTCCAGCTATTCTGCATGTGGATGAAGCTGCTGCGTGTGCGGTGCTGCTCTTCGATGCGTACAAGGCTCACATACTCGGTGGTTCGCTGCGGATGGATATCATCTAAGAATTTATAGACCTGCTCAAAAAACTTCTTCAGGTGCGCTTCCATCAGCGTCGTCGCCTCGCTAACAATTGCGACGAATTGTTCCAGCTTCATCACATCTTTGTCGGGTGCGGTTCCGCGCACGTTTTTGAGGATTTCGCCCAGAAGTCCCCGGTTCGCGCCACCGATGTCGGCCAGACGCCGCTGCAGCCCGGCTCGATCAATGCGCAGGCTCAGACCGTTGGTTACAGCGTCTTCCAGATGATGGGCTTCGTCAACGACCAGATAGCTGTAATCCGGGATGACGTGGTTGTCGGCGTCGGCGTCTGAGATGAGAAGCGCATGGTTGACAACCAGAACATCTGCCGTTTCGGCGGTTTTGCGTGCTTTGAAAAAGGGACATATGCCAGCCATACTGGCCTGACATTGATGCAGAGTGCAGTCTTCGTCCTGGGCGCTTAACCGGCTCCAGACGGCGTGTTCCGCTGGCCCGCGCAGGTTGATCTCGCCTTTATCGCCTGAATGATTTTCCTGCAACCAGACCAGGATTTTCGCCAATACCATCAATTCGGTGATGCTGGTAGGGCGGCGGCGTCTGGCGGCGGCGAGGCGGCGTGGGCATAGGTAATTGCCGCGTCCTTTCATCACGGCGGCGCTGAAATCGACATCGAGCATGTTTTGTAGTGCCGGGATGTCTTTTGTGATGAGTTGGTCCTGAAGGTTGAGCGTGTTGGTTGATATGACCACCCGCTGCTGCTGTGAGACAGCCCACAGCACGGCAGGGATCAGATACGCCAGCGACTTCCCGGTGCCGGTCCCGGCTTCAACCATGAGATGGCGCGAATGGGTAAACGATTCGGCGATGGCATGTGCCATATCAAGCTGCTGCGTGCGAAACTCAAAGTCGGGCATGGTACTGGCGAAAATACCCGACTCGCCCAGAATACTGTCAATGCTTTCCGGTGACATGGGTTCGGGTGTTCGAGATTGTTGGGTAGTTGGACCTTCCAACGGCGCGAAAGTTGTGGTGTAGGACTGCGAGTCGTCATGCGCTACGATTTGGAGCGCCGCGTCGAAGACCACACTGCTTCCCCAGTTCATGCCTCTGGCTGCCGTGCTGATTTCACGCAGCAAACCGTGCGGTAGCGACAGAACTTTTTCCCACAGTTCCCAGTAGAGCAGCGCGGTTGCTCTGGCGTCGTCCAGGGCGCGGTGGGCGTTTTCCAGGTCGATACCGACCTGATGAGTCAGGCTGTTGAGGTTGTAGCGTGGTGCGCGGGGGATCAACACCGAAGCGAGATCGTAAGTATCGATAACGGCGTTACTCTGCAAAATATGATGCCGGTCGCGCAGAAAGCCGATGTCGAGCGTAGCATTGTGGGCGATGATCGGTGCACCCTGGCTGAAAGCGGCAATTTCCGGCAAAACCGCGCCGATAAACGGTGCATTGGCGACATCCTGCTGTTGAATGCCGGTGATGTGTGTTGTATGTGCGGGAATAGGACTGTCCGGGTTGACCATCGTGCCATATTCAGCGACGATCTCACCATCTTTCATACGGACCGCTCCGACCTCAATGATGGCGTCTTTCTGTGGGTCAAGGCCGGTTGTTTCCAGGTCAATTGCGACGAGTTCTCCCCGCATCAGGTTCTCCAATCTGGTGAAATTCGTGAAGAAGTATAGCACAAAAAAGCACCCTGGCCGGGTGCTTTTTGGGTGATACTGCTGGTGATCCTACTCAGAGTCAGGTGTAGATTCCGGTGTGGCTTCGGGAGCGGCCTCCGGTGTGATCTCCGGTTCGACGCTGGCCGCAAGGGCTTCCGCGTACATATCCTGAAGATTCTGGCGCACGTCGGGCAGGTCAGCGAAAGGTACCGGAACCAGATCGGCGGATGCGAAGAGGCCGTAGTTGCTGTCCTCGAACATGTACCACAACACAGACTGTACCTGTGAGTTCGCCAGACTGGATTCGCTGATTGCCAGTGTGAAATGCAGTTGCAGCGGATACTCACCAGAAGTGATGGTGCTTTCGGTCGGCTCAACACAGCCGTTGCCGTCATCGACTGAGATAACGCGGGTGTTTTCTGGCAGTTCGATGTCCTGGTAATCGAGCCAACTCATGTAGGTCAGCCCACCAGCGATATTGCCGACTGCGGTCGCCCGATACTGCGGGTCAGCGTTGGTTTCGACGACGTCGGTACGCACAGGGATAACCTGGCCTTCATCGGGTGTGAGCAGAATATCGGCATAAATGTCGGGCGCTGGCGCGACCAGACTCAATGCTGTATTGCTGAAGCTTGTATCGACATCGGCCCAGGTTGCGGTCCCTGCGGTTGCAGACCAGACTGTGCGGATTTGCCCGGTTGTCAGACATTCGGGGGTGTTGTTGGTGGTGTTGCCCACCAGGACAACCGGTTGATTGGCGATGTCAAAGGTCACAGGTGTGACGTTGTTGGCTTCACAATTGGCAAGTTCTTCTTGCGGGATTGCGCCAGTCAAGGCCACCATGTCGATTTCGCCGTTGCAGAAGCTGCGCAGCCCAGCCGGTTGGCCCAGCAAGTTCTGGTCAAACGTCACGCCAGCGTAACGACTGGTGAAGGTCTGGCTCAGGGTTTGCAGATAGGTGTTTATAGCGGCGTTACCACCGATGCTGACCGTGCCGAACACGCTGGCCGGAATCTGGAAGGCGGCGATTTCCTGGCTGAACTGGCGTCCACCGTCGGCTTCACCAGCGAAGATACTGCGATTTAGCCCGTAAGTTTCGGCTGATGGGGCGCTGTAACCGGTGGTCTCGACCAGTGCAGCTGTGTCTTCCTGAGTCAGCAGTTCGAGCAGGGCGTTCTGGTCACGCACTGCATACACAAATAGACGATCCACCGGGATATACTGCCGGCTCTCGACCGTATCCACCCCCGGTCCATGGCACGATGCCAGTTCGGGGTTTTCCAGGCCGATTACCTGCAAACCGGTGCTTTCGTCCACGTTGATGAAGTTCACCACACCGACGGCACCGGCTGTGCTGCTGACAGCCTCGATGGTCTCAGCGTCGTTGGCCGTGATGGTAGCGGTGCTGGTGAGACCAAAACCATCAACTTGATCGTCAAGCAGGGCATAGGTTGCGGTGTTATCGGCGGGCAGGAAAATGTTGTAGGTGGGGTCAGCGCTGGGCGAGAAAATGCTGTCCAGATCGCTTTCAGTCAAACAAATGTCAATAATGGTGTCGGGGTGGGCGACAATTGCCAGAATATTGTAGCCGACGAGGTATTCGGCGTAATCGATATTGTTCTGGATACAGAGCGCTTCTTCGTCAATCGAGATGGGCCGGCTGGCTGTGGTTATGTCCGACTCTCCGGCGCAAAACTCGGCGAATCCGCTGGCGGTACCGGTGACCTGAGTGTTCAGTGTCACATCGACATCGCCCGCGTCCACCAGAGATGTCAGGAGGTCGATGACAATGCGTGAACCGGTCACATCAATGGCGTCCTCCTGAGCCAGCGTCGTTAACGAAAGCGCAACCAACAGGAAAACTCCAATGCTGCGCCGGAATAGCTTCATGATATGCTCCCTTACAAGTATAATGTAACCGGATGAATTGTACTGTTGTTCGCTTGATTGTCCAGTTTGGATTGCCGATGGAAGAACAAAGTGTATATGATAGAGTGGGTGGTGCGGCCACCTTCGCTCGGCTGGTAGACATTTTCTACGCACGGGTCGAAGCGGACGAAACACTCCGATCGATATTTCCCGATGACCTGGAACCGGGCAAACGCTACCAGTATTTGTTTCTGGTCCAGCTTTTCGGGGGACCGTCGGAATACAGCGATGAGCGCGGCCATCCTCGTTTGCGGATGCGCCATGCGCCGTTTCCAATCAATATGGAGGCAGGTGAGGCATGGTTGCACCACATGCTGGCCGCCATTGATGAGGTTGGAATCGCGGAGCCAGCCCGCAGCGAAATGCGCCGCTACTTCGAGCGAGCAGCGCCGCATATGGTCAACATGTTCAGACCAGGGGGTGATATGCCATGACGGGTATGGTCGAGCAAGTTTTGCGGATGCCGCGCATCACTCGTATTTTGATATCGGGGGTCTTCGCGCTGGCGACGACACTGGCGCTCAGTCCGATTGTCGATGAGATTTATCTGAGTTTCTTTCTCGATGACACTACTGTGTGGGTACCCGCTTTGATCTCGGTATCGTGCGGACTGGTTATGTACGTAGCTGGCTGGCGTTTGATTGTCGGGACAGTTGGGGAGATCAACCAGACTGATCGGGCTACCATGATCTACTTCGGTGTGGGTTTTCTGGCGATTGTGGTTGTCGTTTTGTGGGTTGTCCGGCTCATCTTGATCGGCAGTGCATCACTTTCTTGAGGGGGAATCATGTATAAGACCATTGCCATAGTGTTGATTTTGCTTCTAGCGGCCTGTGACCAACAGTCAGATGATGAGACGCTGCCGACCCGTGTACCGGAGCAGCCCACGCAGCAAGCACCCGTCGCCACAGCCACCATAACCGAGGTACCGTTGACGCCGACTCCGATCGTGCGTATGACGCTGCCGCCGACCTGGACCCCATCGTCGACGCCTACCGATCTACCACCGACCAACACGCCCACTTTTGTGCCGACAGTGGAGATTATTCCCAACGAACTGCCGGAGGCGTGCAATCTATTTGCAGTGGATATCGAGAACAGTGTCGAGCGTTTCAATCTCGGCGAGTCGCCGACGGTCGCCTGGACAGCGGTTGAGGGTGCCGCCCTTTACCGGGTGCTGGTGTTCACGCAGACAGGTACGCAAATCTATCACCGGCTGTTCGAGGAAACAACAACTGACATCCCGACCAGCATCTTCCCTGGCGAAGGCAACTATGGTTGGGAATCGATTCCGCTCGATCCAGCCGGTGTGCAGATGTGCTATTCGGTTGGGGGCGTACTGCGGGCGGAAGACTGAGTTTCAGAGCAAATACTGCTCGAATGCTTCAGCCGTCCAGGGCAGCGCAGGCTGAAAAAAGTGCTGGTAAATGGCCTGGGCATAGACACTAATCTCGTGCTGTGCGTCCTGGGCCATACGCAATTTGAGGAAGTGCATCAGATTGTGTGCGTCGATCTTTGCTACCCAGATGTAATAAACACTGAATCCGGGCAGAAACAGACGCGCCATCTCTTTCGACACTCCCGCATCCAGGGCGTTCTGGTAGAGTTGGAAACTGTGGGCGTAGTGTTCGGTCAGTCGAGCGGTCAATGTGTCGCTGTCTTCGGCGGATAGCTCACCCTCACTGGCCTGCTTGTTGTCTTTCGCCTGAAGCCGCCAGACATCGGGGACATAGTAATCGTTTTCCTCAAACGGCGTATAGCGGCCTGATTGCGCGTTGAAATTCCAGGTGCGATGACGCGCCCACTGCCACCATGTCACCAGCGGTGCGCGAACGCGGAATTTGAACTCAACCATCTCAAATGGCGAGGTGTGACGGTTGCGCAGCAGATAAAACAGCAGCTTTTTGTCCCGGTCCGCGCCTTTGCTCTCACCGAGAAAGCTCACCCGTGCGGCGTTCACGATTGCCAGGTCGGCGGAAACCCCTGTAGCGGGGTGGGGCATCATATCGACCAGTTCGACCCAACCCTTGCCGTTATCCAGTACATCTACCCGTTTACCGATGAGCGACATGTGATCTCGTTTCTCTACATGAAGTATTCAAGGGCCATGCGTACCCGTTCTTCCACGCTGTCCGGCGCATCAGAGGGTAGGGCCTGTATCGCCGATTGAGCTTCGACGATGCTGTATCCCAGCGCGACCAATGCATCAATAACGTCGGTGTTGGTATCCTCAAAGGTTGCGATTGGGGCGTAATCAAGGCCGCCGACTTTGAGCTTGTCTTTGAGTTCAAACAGAATTTTTTGTGCGGTTTTTTTGCCAATGCCGGGTACACGGGTGAGAATTTCTGCTCGTTCGCTGATGACAGCGTTGCGTAGATTGTCGATGCTGAGACTGCTCATAATCGCCAGTGCCATACGGGGTCCGACGCCAGATATGGACATCAGCGTTTCGAACAGGCCGCGTTCGGCGGGTGTGGCGAATCCGTAGAGGGTCAACGATTCCTCGCGCACGACCAGATGCGTATGCAAAAACACATCATCTCCCTGCGACCCCCGAATAGTGTTGTGCGGAACATAGATTTTGTAGCCAATCCCGGCGACAACCACGATGGCTGAATTGGATTCGGGTTCGAGCGTGGCGATTTTTCCCTGAATGGTGGCGATCATAGGTGTTGGAACCGCATGCTGTGCAGATCGGTAATGGCGACGGCGAGCGCGTCGGCGGCATCGTCAGGGTGTGGAATCTCATCCAACCCCAACAGTATCCGGGTCATCTCCTGCATTTGTGGCTTTTGTGCAGCACCATAGCCGGAGATGGCCTGTTTAACCTCGTTGGGTTTGTACTCCATGATGTCGATCCCGGTCTGCGCCAGCGCCAGTAAAATGACCCCACGACCTTGAGCGACTGTGATCGCGGTGGTGACATTTTTAGCGAAAAAGAGTTCCTCAACCCCGGCGCGGTCCGGTTGGTGTGTGTTGACCAACGCTGTCAGTTCGCTGTAGATCATGCTCAGACGCTCCCACATGGGCAGGCTGGATGGCGTGCGGATCACGCCGTATTTGACGGCCTGGAGAGCGCCATCGTTCATCTCACGGACGAACCCGTAGCCGATAGTGGCCGTGCCGGGATCAATACCCAATGAAAGCATCACGCAGTCTCAAAGGCTGCGACAATTTCGTCGGTGATGCGCAGATTGGATGCGACCGACTGCACGTCATCCAGTTCTTCCAGGTGGTCCAGCAAGCGCATGTTTTTCAGGGCCTTATCGACAGGGAGTTCAGTTTCGTTAGTAGGTTCCCAACGCAGTTCGGATTCTACAATCTCGTATTCAGCTTCGGACAATGCCTGCTCCACCGCACCAAAAGCATCACGCGGGGTATAGACGGCGATGATGTCGTCTTCGCTGGATACATCATCGGCACCGGCCTCGGCGGCCACCATGAATGCCTCCTCAAAATCAACGTCTTCGCCTTTGATGGCGATATAGCCCTGGAGTTCAAACTGCCACTGGACCGAACCGGCTGTCGCCAGGCTACCGCCGGCTTTGTTGAAAGCGTGCTTGACCTCGGCCAGCGAGCGATTTTTGTTGTCGGTGACGACTTCGACAATGAAGGCCACACCATCAGTGCCGTAACCTTCGTAGGTGATCTCGTCCATCTGACCACCTTCAAGCTCACCCGTACCTTTTTTGATGGCGCGTTCGATGTTATCTTTGGGCATGTTGGCGGCTTTGGCTTTTGCCACCGCCAGCTTTAGTTTTGCGTTGCTATTCTCATCGCTGCCGCCTTCGCGGGCAGCCATCATGATCTCACGGGTCAGGCGCGTGAAGACTTTGCCGCGCTTGGCATCCTCAGCACCCTTTTTGCGTTTGATAGTTGACCATTTGCTATGACCGGACATCGGCAAATCCTCTCTATGCTTCTTTCCCTTACTGAATTATGATTCATTATACTTGACGCTAATTCGCAAGTCGAGACAGGCATAATGGAAGCGGTTGTTCATCCAGAAGAGCAGGAATATCAACCCAATTACAACCCGATCCGGTTGGCATGGGGTGTATTGTTGGTGGCTTTCTCTGTCTTTTGCATGATTTGTGTTGCCAGCACGCTTGGTGTGTATTTTTACTTCTTCCAATCTTCATTGTCATTGGAGAGCGTTCTGCAAGTCGGGCGCGGGACTGCCAGCGTGCGTGCGGAAAGTGCGCCACAGGAGGCCGAGAGTGGCACTCGCCGTCTGGGAGGCGGCACCACCGTTCGCACCGATCAGATTGATTTGCTCTCACAGGCGTTGATTACATTCCACGATGGACATTACGAAGAAGACCTGATTGCGTCAATCACGTTGAAGGGCGATACGACGGTCGCATTGATGCACGCGACTGGTCCACGCTTCGACTGGTCACAGCCGATGTATTATATTGAATTGGCAAATGTCTTTGGTGAGGTCGATGTGTTGATTGCGGACGACCTCCAGCGTGATATTCAGATTATCCTGAGGACGCCCGATGGTATCGAGGCGCGTCTGAATGCGAGCGGTCGCTATACATTGAATTCAACAATGACGGTTGTACAACTGACTAACTGGTATGGGCGGTCGGTGCTGATTCCGTCTGAGAGTCAAACGGGTTTGTCGATCCCGGAAGGGCAGCGCGGTATGCTGCCGCTGGATTCGACAGAAATTCAACTGATGCCGAGTATGGATCAATTGGTGAGTAACGGTGAGTTGGAAACCGTGATTTCGACGACTGACAGCGTTACGGCGCTGCCGGGTGGCTGGAGCTGCACCAACGGACCACCCAACAATCCACCAAAGGGGCGCTATGTCACGGCTATTGCGCCGGATGGACGTCCCAGTCTGCGGTTGGTGCGCGGCAGCGGCGCGGATAGTATGGGGTATTCCCGCTGCATCCAGACGTTGTACGATGAAGACGGCGATGTGGGTGTGGATGTATCGCAATATGACCAGCTTTACCTGCGAGCGACGCTGTATGTGGATTACCAGTCGTTGAGTGCGTGTGGCACGAAGGGTAGTGAGTGTCCGCTGATGGTGAAGATCGATTATATCGACGATTCTGGCCGTCCTGGCGGTGAGTGGATTCATGGGATTTATGCACGGCTCGATCCTGTTACCGACTATCCGTTGCGCTGTGAAACCTGCTTCAGCGACCATGTGTTTATTCGCGAAAAGACATGGTACACGTATAACAGCGGCAACTTGTTCAACATTCTGCCTCCGGAAATTCGGCCTGCGCGGGTGACAGGCATCGTGTTCTATGCTTCCGGCCATGATTATGATGTTTACCTGGACGAAGTAAAACTGCTTGGCAACACAGCGATCAACGTCACCAACTAAGTTCGAGTACGCGGCATTACTCCTGGTGCTGGCTCTGGCCGCGTATTTGCGTCTGGGGCATCCGGGTGTGGTCGAATACAAGTATGACGAGGCGCGGCTGTCACAGTTGGCGCTCGATCTGGCAAAGGGCCGGCATTTCCCACTTCTGGGTATGCAGTCTTCGGTGGGTTTCCCCAATGCCCCATTTAATGTGTATATCCTGGCCGTACCTTATTTCTTCACCAGCAGCCCGGTTGTCGCAACACAATTTATCGGCCTGCTCAATGTGCTGGCGGTGGGGTTGACGTATGTGCTGCTGCGCCGATTCACCAGCCCAGTGCCGGCCTTGATCGGCACGCTGCTATTTGCGACTAACCCCTGGTCGGTTCATTTCTCACGCAAAATCTGGGCGCAGAACATGCTGCCATTGTTCGCGCTGCTGATCGTCCTCACCGGATTCGAGGGATTTCTCCGTGACCGGCGCTGGGCGCGGTTGGCGCATTTGCCCCTGCTGGCAATCACCGGGCAGATTCATTATGGGGCATTCGTGATGATCCCGGTGTCGGTGTATCTCATCTTGCAGCGGCGTTTTTCGCGGTCACTGCTGGTGAGTACGGTGGTGGCGTTGATCCTATTTGTGCCATACTTGCTCGGTCTGGCAGGAGCGGGTCTCGATAATCCTTCAGCGGCTCGGTCGGTATTGAGTGATACCACCGCCGAAACGGACACCAACGGTTTGCTGAGTCCAGAGGCGCTTGAGGCAGCGCAACTGCTGGTCTCCGGCACAGCGATTCATTCGCTGGCGGGGCCAGAGCAATTCCGCAATTATCTGGATACGATACCGGATGTCGCATACCCGTTGTTCCGGTTGGTGGGGTGGGGTGTTGCGTTGAGTGTGATCTGGCTCATTATACAACGGCGGTATGTAGCGATTTCTATCTGGTTTGCCACGCCCATCGTTGCGTTTTCGCTGACCTGGACCGAGTTTTTCATCCACTATCTGATCCCGATGCTGCCAGCGGCCTTTATTGTGTTCGGACTGGCACTCAACGATCTGACACAGTACCGGCGTGTATTTGCGATCACGGCGGGCGTGTTCGTTTTCATTGCTTTGATGCAGGTACTCGTGTGGCTGTCGCTTCTGGATTTTGTCGATAAGACCGCTACGCCGGGCGGATTCGGGACACCGCTACACTATCTGACGCGGATCGAAAGCGAGGTCGATGCACCGGATGTGTTGGTGAACCTGGACGGTCATCCAGACGGTATCGCGCAGCCTGTGGTGTGGGAGACTCTGTTTTATGACCGTGATCGGGTGCGCATGGTATCAGTTGATACGCAGATATATCCCGCTGGTGAAGCAACCGTCGTTCGCAGCGGATGTGACGGTGACCAGGTGGTGTCCTTGCGTGATGGGGAGGGGTGCCTGTCGATCGAGGAACCGCTGGCGTTCCCGGCTGCGGGATACACGCTCCTATCGGAACGATTCGCTAACGGCGCTGAGTTGATCGGATATGTCTGGGATCAGGGTTGTCTTTCGCTGGCATGGCAGTCTGGTATGCCGGTTGTTGAGGACTACATGTTCGCGGTCCATCTGTATGATGCCGAAGACAGGCGGATTGATGTCGTTGATGGATTGTCGCTGGCTGGACGGGATTGGCACGCCGGTGATGTGGTGGTGCGCCGTTTTTGTGGTGATGTGGCTGGTGTTGAGACAGCCAAGATTGGCATGTACACCTATGATGGCACCCACTTTTACGGGGTCGATCTGGTGGACGACAGCGGACAGATGGTCACGCTGTTGCTCAGGTGAAGGCGAGACCCATTTCACGCAGCGAACGCCAGTCGTTGCCGCCGATAATGATGTGGTCCAGCAGAATGATGTCCAGTGTTTCACCAGCGGCGATCATCTGGTGGGTGAGATCGACATCTTCCGGTGATGGACTAGGATCACGCGAGGGGTGATTGTGGGCCAGAATCAACGCGGGTGCATTGCGTAGTACAGCTTCCCGGTAAATTTCTGCCGGGCGTAGCACAGCAGCATTCACGGTGCCGATATAGACCGTTTTTGTAGCAATCAGGCGGCGGTTGCTATCTACTAGGATGACACGAATTTGCTCCTGTGGCAAGTACCCTATCTCTTGAATCAGGCGGGCAGCGTCGGCAGCGCTACGAATGACGGGGCGTTCATCGGGTCCGCTGGCGGCCACACGCCGTCCAATTTCCAGTGCGGCGATCAAGGTAGCAGCACGCGCTTTGCCAAGACCGTGTATGCGAAGGAACTCAGATGGGTCAATGAAGGCCAGTTCGTTGAGGCCGCCGTACTCGTTGATGATCCGTTGTGCGACCTGCATGACGTTTTCGCTGCGGGTGCCACTGCCGAGCAGTATGGCGATCAATTCTGTGCTGGACAGTGCCGCCGGACCTAACGCAAACAGCCGTTCACGCGGGCGTTCTTGTCTAGGTAGATCATGCATGACAATTCCTCAACATTGCGCCGGATTTTCGTCGTTGCTATACTGAATCTGGCCTTAATGGGGAGTTTATGTCAATGTTTGGTTTTGAGTTGGATGAAACGGGTCTTACAATTGCTATCGCTTACGTTGGTCTGGTGGTATTTACGTTGTGGCTGGCGATGGTTGTGTGGACCTACCGTGATATGCGAGCGCGTTCTCGAGATATGTTGGCACAGCTATTCGTTACGATGGTTGTGGCGATCCTGAATGTTCCCGGACTGTTCATCTACCTGTTCTTGCGCCCGCGTGAAACCATGTCGGAAGCCTACGAGCGGTCGCTGGAGGAAGAGGCGCTCTTGCAGGAGATCGAAGAGAAGCCGACATGTCCTGGATGCGGCCAGCGTGTACACGACGACTGGCAGGTCTGCCCCTACTGCCATACCCGCCTCAAGAAGATTTGTGTGCGCTGCCACAAATTACTGGAGCTATCGTGGAATCTCTGCCCACACTGTGCTGCCAGTCAGGTTGGTTACCAGGAGCTTGAATCCGCATACGAGCCACCACCACAGCAGCGTATCTCACTTACCCGGCAGGAATCACCCGCCGAAACACTGGAATTCGTCGACGGCGACGAATTCTAACTTGCTTCGATCTGGTGGATTTTTAGTAGATTTGTCTGCCCACCCATGCCGAAAGGCACCCCGGCGATAATCACAACCGTATCTCCGACGTGGACCAGCCCTTCACGAGTAGTAGTGCGTGTGATGACTTCAATCATCTCGTCAATGGTGCTGAATTCTTCAACCAGCATCGGCAACACACCCCACACCAGCGCCATACGCCGGTACGTTATCGGATTGGGCGTTATACACAAAATCGGCGAGCGAGGACGCTCACGAGCCACCCGTCGGGCGGTATAGCCGGTCAGCGTCGTGGTGATAATGGCACGCGGATTCAACGTCTCGGAGATGTGGAAGGTCGCCTCGCTGATGGCATTGGAAATCGCGTCCTCGCCCGTATGGATTTGCGTGTCATCGAACGAACGGTTGCGATTATGCCAGATATTCTGCTCTGCGATTGAGGCGATAGTCGCCATTGTCTCAACCGACTCTGCCGGATACTTCCCGCTGGCACTCTCATTGCTCAGCATCACGGCATCAGTGCCGTCAATGATGGCGTTGTAAACATCGCTGGCTTCAGCGCGGGTCGGACGCGGTGACTCCACCATTGAACTGAGCATCTGGGTTGCGGTAATCACCGGCTTGCTGGCCTGATTGCACAGGCTGATGATGCGTTTCTGGTGGAACGGGACTTCCTCCGCCGGGGTTTCCAGGCCGAGGTCCCCGCGTGCGACCATGATACCCTCGCAAACTTCGATGATTGCTTCGATATTTTCAAGGGCTTCGTGCTTCTCTACCTTTGCGATGACAGCAGCATCACCGCCGATATGACGCATGAGCCAGCGCAGTTCGCGGATGTCATCGGCAGACCGAACAAATGACAGCGCCAGATAATCGGTTTCCTGTTGCAAGGCGAATTCAATATCGATACGGTCTTTGTCTGTGATTGCTGAGAGGGTGAGATGCGCGTTGGGGGCCATGACCCCTTTACGCGAGGTCAGCACACCTCCCAGCGTAACTTTGCATTTCAACGTGCGGGTTGTCGTGTCAGTAACCGTGAATTCCAGATTGCCATCATCCAGAAGCAGATGCATATTTGGTTTGATGTCGCGGATGAACTCAGGATGCGGCAGGGCGATCACGTTATCCGTTCCTTCGGCATCTTCGTCCAGCGTCAGCGTGACGCGATCACCGGGGGCCAGCATCAGCGGTTCTTTGAGGTTGCCAATGCGGATTTTAGGTCCCTGGATGTCGCAGAGAATGGCGATCACATGATCTTCTTCTTCTGCGATGCGCCGGACGGTTGCAATAGTGTTGCCATGTTGTTCATGGTTACCATGCGAGAAATTAATCCGTGCGACATCCATACCCCCCCGGATCATGCGGCGCAGCACGCTTTCATCCCACGATGATGGACCAATCGTTGCAACGATTTTTGTCCGCTTATGGTAGATCCGGTTACTGACCACGATGTTCCCTTTCGTATGGCTATTGTTTCAGGTTGGTGAAGGCAGCCAGACCACCGTAAAGTGCGGCACTGCCGAGTTGTTCTTCGATGCGCAGTAGCTGGTTATATTTGGCAACACGGTCGGTACGGGCAGGTGCGCCGGTTTTGATCTGGCCGGAGTTCATGGCGACGGCCAGGTCGGCAATGGTGGCGTCTTCAGTCTCTCCGCTGCGGTGGCTGGTGACGACTGTCCATCCGTGACGCTGTGACAACTGTGCAGCGGCGAACGCCTCAGTCAGCGAACCGATCTGGTTGACCTTGAACAGCAGAGAGTTGGCGGCTTTCTCTTTGATGGCGCGTTCGACACGCTGGACGTTGGTCACCAGCAGGTCGTCGCCGACGATCTGAACTTCATCACCGATTTTGGCGACCAGCTTTGTCCAGTTTTCCCAGTCGTTTTCATCCAGACCGTCCTCAATCGAGATGATCGGGTAACGGGAAACCCAGTCCGCCCAGAAATCAACCATCTCCTCACCGGTCAACTGCTTGCCTTCGATGGCGAGGTTGTACTTGCCAGTTTTGGGGTCGTAGATTTCGGAGGTCGCCGGGTCCAGGGCGATGCGAATCTGTTCACCGGGGATGTAGCCGGCTTTCTCGATGGCTTCCATGATGACATCCAGCGCACCCTGGTTGGACCCCAGGCTGGGGGCGAAACCACCTTCGTCGCCGACGGAAGTGGGGTAGCCTTTGCTGCTGAGGACTTTCTTGAGTGTCTGATAGATTTCCACGCCCCAGCGTAGTGCTTCGCGGAAGGTTGGCGCACCCACTGGCATCACCATGAACTCCTGGAAGTCGGTGCTGCCTTCGGCGTGCTTGCCGCCGTTCATGATGTTCATCATCGGGACGGGCAGTACATGCGCATGGACGCCACCGAGGTAAGCATAAAGCGGCATGTCAACACTGTTGGCTGCGGCATGGGCGACAGCCATCGAAACGCCGAGAATGGCATTGGCACCCAATTTGCTCTTGGTGGGGGTACCGTCGAGTGCGATCATGGTCTCGTCGATTTCTTTCTGGCTCAGGGCGTACATGCCGAGCAGAGCTTCGGAGATGGGTCCGTTGACCGCATCAACGGCCTTGAGCGTACCCTTACCACCATAGCGTTTATCGTCGCCATCGCGCAGTTCCAGGGCTTCGTGTTCGCCAGTCGATGCGCCGCTGGGGACAATCGCCCGTCCAAAAGCACCGTCGGTCAGGCTGACTTCGACCTCGACGGTGGGGTTACCACGCGAGTCCAGGATTTCACGTCCGTGAATGCTGTCAATGATGGGCATTATACTGCTCCTTTTCAACATAGTGTACAAAACTTTGACTATAATACAGCCTGTAGCCAGAAATTCCACGCCTGCGGTTTCGGTTAACACGAACTTAACGCGCATTTACACTGCAACGGAGCCGCGATAAAATGTTGATGGATGTCAGCGAAAACAACATGGTGAGTCATTTGAAACAGGTCTACCTGGATTATTCAGCGTCAACACCGGTGGATGAACGGGTGGTGGCGGCGATGCAGCCCCACTTTGGTGAAATCTACGGCAATACCACGTCATCGCATCAATATGGCCGTCGGGCTGAGACCGCAGTCGAGGATGCCCGTGAAAAAGTCGCCCGAATCTTCAACTGTAAACCCAATGAGGTTGTGTTTACCGGGTGCGGCTCCGAGAGCGATAATCTGGCGATCCGTGGTGCAGCCTGGGCTGCCCGGCGCGATGGACGTGGCAATCATCTGATGACCACGCCCGTCGAACACAGTGCCGTTGGTAAAACGGTGAATACGCTGGCGACGGTTATGGGATTCGAGAAGACGATTCTGCCGGTTGATGAAATGGGTATGGTGGATGGCGATACGGTCGCCGATGCCTGCCGTGAGGATTCGATTCTTGCCAGTGTGATCTATGCTAACAACGAAGTGGGGACGGTGGCTCCACTTGCAGACATCGCTGCACGAGTCCATGAACGGGATGTTTTGCTGCATACCGATGCGGTGCAGGCAGCGGGGCAGTTGAGTCTGGATGTCGTGGCGTTGGGTGTGGATATGATGAGTATTTCGGCGCACAAGTTCTATGGGCCGAAAGGTGTCGGGGCGTTGTATGTGCGCGATGGGATCGAACTGGTGTCCAGCCTGACCGGCGGTAGTCATGAAGCAGGCCGCCGGGCCGGGACGCTCAACACGCCGCTGATTGTGGGGTTGGCCGAAGCGCTGCAACTGGCTTACGACGAGCAAGAGGAGCGTGTAGACCACTACCGGGCCATGTGCGGTGAACTGGTGGAGTCGGTGCTGACGCGGGTGCCAGATGTCGTTCTCAGCGGTCATCCCGAAAAACGTCTGCCGTCACATGCCAGCTTTGTCATAGATGGTGTCGATAGTGCGCGTCTGTTGATGCATCTGGATATGCGTGGCGTGGCGGCGAGTGGTGGCTCTGCCTGCAAGACGGGCAATCCGGAGCCATCGGATGTGCTGCTGGCGATGGGGTATCCGCCGGAACGGGCTGTCGGTGGTCTGCGCATGACAGTCGGGCGGTTTACGACATTGGAAGCCATCGCTTACGCGGTTGATGTGCTGGTCGATGCGGTAGAGAAAGTGCGCAATTTGAACCGGGTGGTACTGTGAGTCGAGTTGTTGTCGCCATGAGCGGTGGTGTGGATAGTTCGGTCGCCGCTGCCCTACTGGTGGAGCAGGGATATGACGTCGTTGGCATGATGATGCGTCTCTGGTCGGAGGAGACCGCTGCCGGTGGCGCACACAATCGCTGCTGTACGCCGGAGCAAATGAACGATGCGCGGCGGATTGCGGATAAGCTAGGAATCCCGTTCTACGTGTTGGACACTAAAGATGTGTTCCGGGCGACAGTCGTTGAGTATTTTATCGAGCAGCACCGGCAGGCAGTGACGCCGAATCCGTGCATCGAATGTAACCGGCACATTCGCTTCACCTACCTGTTTGAGAATGCGATGGCGCTGGATGCCGATTATCTGGCGACCGGGCATTATGCCCGCATCGGTCATGACGGTGAATACCGGCTGATGAAGGGGCTGGATGATGGAAAAGACCAGAGTTATGTGCTGAGTGTTCTCAAGCAGAAACATCTGGCGCATACGTTGTTCCCGGTCGGTGAATATCCCAAAGCGCAGGTACGCGAACTGGCGGCGAAGTTCGGTTTACCGACCGCCAGCAAGCAGGACAGTCAGGATTTGTGCTTTCTCGGTGACGGCGATTACCGGCGATTTCTGGCGGAATATGCGCCGGATGTGATGAAGCCGGGGCCGATTGTGTTGAAAACAGGCGAAGTCCTGGGTGAACACAACGGTTTGGCGAATTATACGATTGGGCAGCGCAAGGGGCTGGGCGTGAGTTATGCTGAGCCGTTGTATGTCGTGGCGACCAATCCTTACCGCAACGCCTTGATCGTCGGCACAAAAGATGAACTGGGTCAGAGTTGGCTTACTGCCTACCGGATGAGTTGGATCAGTGATACACCTCCGACTGAGCCGTTTCGCTGCCATGTGAAAATCCGCTATAAGGCCAGACCGGTCCTGGCATGGGTTGAGCCGTTAAGTGGTGACCGTATCCATCTGCGGTTTGATACACCCCTGCGTGACATCGCACCGGGTCAGGGAGCGGTGCTTTACGATGGTGAGGTTTGTCTCGGTGGTGGCATTATCCAGCGAGAAGAAAATCGGTAATTGGCGCACGGTAAAGCAGGATGGCAATGGTACCGGCCACGATGTAAGGGCCGTAGGGTAAGGCAGTAAACGCGCTGTATTTGGCACCCACGAGGCGGCGCGATAGCAGGTAGAGCAGCGCCCCGAAAGCGCCCATGAAGACGGTGATAAACATGGCGAAGATAAGCGCCTGCCACCCCAACATCAACCCGCTGACGGTTGCCATCATGACGTCGCCGTAGCCAAATGCAATTTCGTCAATATTCTCTCCGCGCAGCTTGCCCATCACATAGGTGAAGATGAAGCCGCCGTTGTACATGATGAAAAATACGATGAAGCCCGCCGCGCCGCCGATCAATGCGTCGCGCAGGTCTGGCTGATAATCCGTGATAACGGCATCAATCACGCATAGGATGGCGGTGGGGATGATGACGACAAACAAAATGAGCTTATGTTCGATGTCGATGACGACAATCAGCGACAGTATCCCCATATATACCAGCCAGAATATGATCTGCAAGGTGGAGACATCCTCCAGGTATTTGCTGGTATTGACGGCGTATATCGTCAGGATCATGAAGAGCATCGTCAGTATTTCAGCCAGTGGATAGCGCCAGGAGAGCGTTACTGTGCCGTCGGGTGATGTGCGCCTGCCGAACAGGAAGGCGGTCAGGCCCAGCCAGGCGATGGCCGGACGCTGTGGGTCGTCTTCCTGTGGATCAGCGGTGCGTTCTTCCGGCGGCAGATGAATCGCTCGTTTTTTATCGTCGCTGACATAGCGCGGTGTCCGGAGTGACCGGCGCAGGGGTAGATCGTCGGCCAGAACATTGACCACACCCCCAACCAGCAATCCGAGCAGCGCAGCGAGCAGGATTTCGAGCAGCATAAGAGACCTCTTTCAGGGTGCAGGTGGCAGCAGGTTATAGGCGATGACCAGGACGGCGATCATGGCGATGATGCTGGCGGCAATGATGGCGATATTCTGGGCTGGTGTCTGGATAGGCGGTAGATTGGGTGGTTTGTCACTGAGATGTAGCTGAAGCCGTTTTACACGTCCGTTGCGGATATACCACGCAGCCATTTCCGCCTGTGGACCGCGCAGACCGACGATCAAATGAACCGACCACTCACCCGCCCGACGAATGTCTAACGGTGAGGGGATCGGGCGGCCTTTCGGATGTGAATGATAGAATCCGATAAGTTCCAATCTGTCGCGGCGGGCGGCGGCCAGTATGTCGGCCAATTCATGTGGGTCTATGTGAAAGTGATGGGTCGGGTCATCGGCATGGTTGGTCATGGTAACAATCTGGCGGACCGGCTCATCGGGGTGACCGAGCAGCACACCACAGGCTTCATGTGGCGCTGTGCTGCGGGCATGATCGATAACCGGCGTGGCGTCTGCGAGCCACAACACCCTCACGAATTGTCCTCTTTCGGCACTACAAAACCGATGACTTTTTCGTCCTGGGGTGGATTGCGGCTCTCGTAGAATAGTTCCGCTGACAGGCTGTAGGTACCAGCGGGATCGCCTGGTGTGCGTAGGTGGAGTGTGAACTCCATGTCATTGTGCATGGTGGAGATAATGTCCAGTTCACCAACGATGTTGTCGTCATCGTCGCGGGCCACCAGCAGCAAATTGGGACGTTCTCGGAAGGGAGTCACGCCGATGGTGATGAATACACGGCGACGATCTGGATAGGGTTGGGCGGTGAGTTCCTGAATTTGGACTTCTTCAGGCGGGAGTCCGGACTCATTCTGGTTGAAGAATTGCATTATCGGAGTCCTTCCAGTGTGGTCAATGCCGGTTCGATCTGGTTGGCTGGCACCAGGATATGGTCGCGGCTGAAGGCAGCATACGGTAGGATGCTGATACCGGCATCAGCGAGAGCGGTGCTGATCCGTGCCATGAAACCAGTCAGGACAGGTTCAAGTACGACATCGATAGTTATGAGCCGGTAAGTGGTTTCGCTGATTGTGACATCGTGCAACCGCTGCTGGAATTCTTCAGCAGCGCCGGCATAAGTCAGCAAGGTCACTTCGTATTTGTCAACCACCAGTGCGCCGAAGGGTTCGCCAATCTCAGCAATGACCCCGGCGGCGGCGGTGATGGCGCGGGCCGGCAGTCTGATGAGAACATAATCCTGTTCATCAGTGTAAAATTCGGCTTCCGCCAGTGCCGAATCGACGGTTTGAGACATATTGAT
>CAYQJO010000040.1:0-24248 GCA_964417785.1 uncultured Anaerolineaceae bacterium
GGTCCCACTTTGGGGTCACGCCCACGCACCCGATACAGGGCAAAGACGCCGAGTAACCCACCCAGGCCCAACAGAATGCCCAGGATTATAAGACCAATATCGAGCAGCGGCTTGATGTTCTCCTCGAAGTCGCGCCGGTCGTCAAAATCGGACTGCCAATCCGCTATACGTGCATCGGGATCGTGTGGATACTGCACGCGGATTTCCAGCCGTTCGTTGCCGCCGATCTGGCGTGTTGCCTGCGCCACCACCGTCGAACCATCGACCTGAATATCGGTCGGCGCTCCATAAGTGACCACCGGATCAATGTCTTCACGCGGACCGAAACCGCCGGGTAGCTGGACGGTGACGGTACTGCTGCCAATCGGGAAGCCATAATGCTCCTCCGGGATGGCCGTCCACCACAGTTGATCCCCGCCCTCATAAGCTCGCAACGCACCGACGACAGTATAGCGCAGTTCAAAGGTCTCCGTACCATTCGTGATCGGCGCTAAGAAATGGTAGGTGATCGACGTCCCTTCCTGGACATTACGCACGCAGTAGGTACCGGGTGCTTCGGTGCAGGCAGATTGCAGCGGTTGGCCTGCCTGATATACCTGGACATTCTGGATCGCCTCAAGATTGGTGTCCTCAATCACGGCAGAACCAAAACGGAATGTCCCGGTAAAGCGAATTTCATAGAATTCTGTTACATCAAACCGATTCGCACTGGTATCGATGTTGAAAATATCGACGTTCCACTGCTGCCAGTAAACGGTTCGAGCCTGGGCCAACAGTGGCACAGCCAGAAGTATGATGATGCAAATGAGCAACCACCGTCTGCGCATAAACAACCTCCCCTCAACATCACATCTCAGATTATAGCACAGCGTCAGTGGCACGAGTCGGGCGAACGGTGTAGTATCTAGGCATACTTCCTGATGGAGAAGAAGCCGTATGCATAAGTATTTGATCGGACTTTTGATCTTTTCCCTGTTTATTCTGTCACCCGCTCTGGCCCAGGACCCGCAGCCTACGACCGAACCCGGCGTGACTTACGTGGTCCAGACTGGCGATACGCTGTTCAAGATCGCTGAACGTTTCAGCGTTCCGGCGCAAAATATCGCCCAGGCCAACGGCATAACCGACGCCAGCCTCATCTACATCGGGCAGGTGTTGGTCATACCGGGGGCGATCATCCCACCGACACTGGCTCCCTCTCAGGGAACGACTTATGTGGTACAACCCGGCGACACACTCTATCGAATTGCGGTTCGTAACGGCATGACCGTCGCTGAACTGGCCGCCGCCAACGGGATCACCAATACCAGCGTCATTTTCACCGGCCAGACCCTCATCATCCCCGACAGGAGCGGCATGCCAACAACACAGCCGCAGTTACCAACCGCTCAACCGCAGGTGCAGCCCACCCAACCCCCGGTCCCAACAGCACAGCCAACCGCCCCCACTGCATTGGATGCTTTCGCCTATGGCATTGAGATTTTGGAAAGCAGCCAGGACTTTGCCGACCTGATCGGCATGGCCGGCGACCTGGATATGGATTGGGTGAAGGTGCGCGTCAACTGGCGGACACTGGAACCCATTCAGGGCGAGATCAACTTCACACCGCTGGACGCCATCGTGGATGCAGCCCAGGCGCAGGACATCAACCTGCTTTTCACCGTCACCAACGCCCCAACGTGGGCGTTCTCCCGCACCACCCGCGACGAAAACAGCCCACCCGACGACTTCCAGACCTACGCCAGCTTCGTCTCGGCGCTGGCAGGTCGATATGCCGGACGGGTTCAAGCCTATCAAATCTGGCACGAACCCAATTCACGGGCCAACTGGCGCTGCGATAGCAACCTGACTCCGCCGCAGGTTCTCTGTGACGCAAACTATATGGATATGCTGCGGCTGGCCTACAACGCCATTAAATCGGTCGATCCGTCGGCACAGGTCATCAGCGCCGGTCTGGCTCCTACCCGGTTGAACAACCGTTGGAACGCGATAGACGACCGACTTTTCCTGGAGCGGATGTATGCCGAAGGACTGGCGTCTGTCTCAGACGGAGTCGGCTCGCATCCCGGCGGTTGGGCCAATCCGCCCGACGCCACCTGCTGCACCCAGCCTGCCGGCGTGGAAACACACTATGAAGACCCCAGCTTCTACTTCCGCGAGAATCTGGCAACCTACCGCCAGATCATGGCCGCCGCTGGCGATACCGAAACTCCCATATGGGTCACGCGCTTTGGTTGGGGAACCAGCGAAGATACCGGAGAAGTCACCGAACAGGATGGCACCGTCTACCAGCTTTATAATTTTGTAAATTACACCAGCCTGACCGAACAGGCCATCTATATTCCGCGTGCCTTCGATCTCGGCCAGGAGTTGGGCTACATCGGACCGATGTTCATCTATAACCTGAATGGCTGCCAGCAATCGCCAGGTAAGAATAACGAGTGCTTCAACAGTCTGATTGGCCCGGATTCGTCACCCCGACCGGTCTATAATGCACTGCAATCGGCGACAGGCAGCGAACCGGAAACCACGCCCGAAGTCAATCCATGAGCGTTCTCACAGCACCGGAGCCAATCCGGTGCTGTCTTATTTTCCACTCAGTTTGTTTCTGTAAACTTCGTGCAGTATAGCTGCTGCGTGGAGACACAAAACGCATGAGCGAGACAACCCGAACTCACCTGAATGCCGCCCTCGAACGCTATGAAGTCCGCGAAAGCCTGGGAACCGGGGGAATGGCCCGTGTATACAAAGGCTATGACCGGGTTTTAGAGCGCGAGGTCGCTATTAAAGTTCTGCATGAACACCTCACCGAAGACCCGACCTTCATGGAACGCTTCAAACGCGAGGCCCGCATCGTCGCTAACTTCAACCATGCCAACATTGTCCAGGTCTACGACTTCAATGACATCGAATACGACGGCCAGCACATCTTCTACATGGTCATGTCGTACATCCCCGGTACCAACCTCTTCAATGTGTTGAGCGAACACGCTGAAGACAAGACACCGATGGATGAAGAACGTATTGAGAGCATCATGTTGGATTTGCTGGCAGCGCTGGATTACGCCCACCAGGGGGGCATGGTCCACCGTGACGTCAAACCGGCCAACATCCTCATCAACCCGGAAGACCATGTGGTTCTGACAGATTTCGGCATTGCCCGTTTGAATCAAAACAGCCAGCTTACCGAAGAAGGCTCGACCATCGGTACACCGGCGTATATGTCACCCGAACAGGCCGCAGGCGAACCCATTGACGGGCGCAGCGACCTGTACTCCGCCGGGATCATTCTGTTCGAAATGTTGACCGGCGAAACACCCTATGGTGATGATCGCAGCCTCTCGGTGCTGCTCAAACACCTGCACGCACCGATTCCCTCATTGGCTGACTACCCATATATCGAAAATACCCATCTGGATGCCGTCATCTTCAAAGCACTGGCTAAACAACCCGGACAGCGCTATCAGACCGCCAGCGAATTTGCCACCGATCTTCGCGCTGCCTTCGCGGGACAACGAACAGTCGCTATACGAATGCCACAGAACACCGAACCATTGACATCCATTGCCGCACCCGCCGAGCCAAAATCCACACCGAACTGGACCGCGCTTGCAGTCCTGCCTATCGCAGCACTCCTGCTATTGATTATCGCGCTGCTGCTCTTCGACACAGATGATGCCGAACCCACACAGCCTGGCTCACCCAGGATCGAGTCGATGGTGAGCGAGCCGCCTCAGTATTTCACGAGTACATTCGACGACGGCGACGACTATAATGTGTACTGGTCTCAGAACGATGCAGATGATCTGGTCCGTGAAATCCGTGACGGAGCCTACCGGATTGAGAACCGCATGGACGGTCAGGCATTCGCCTCCGTTATTGAATACGGACAGCGCTATCAGGATGTCAGCATCCGGGCCGACGCCCGACTCCACGCAGGTAGTTCGCCCAACAGTGGCTACGGCATCGTCTTCCGCTATGTCGATCAGGATCATTACAACGTATTCGCTGTTGACGGAATCGGTCGTTACAGCGTATGGGTGCGCAATGAAGGCCAGTGGACAGAACTGCGAGACGAGGACGAAACCTGGACCCGTAACGAACGGATCAACCTGCGCGGCGAGTTCAACACGCTTCAGGTAGATATCACCGGCGACCGTTTTCTGGCCTATGTCAACGATGTGCTGGTCGCATCAATCGTCGATGACACCTTCGCTGAGGGTATGCTGGGGGTGTACGTCGCATCGCCAGACGACGGTCAGGCGATAGTCGAATTCGACCGCTACCGCATCACCAGCAATACCGATTCGTTCACCGAGTCCATGACCGGCGGCATGGAAAACCCCTAAGTCCGGGCCAGAAAAACCGCGATATACAAAGGGATCAGACACGCAACTGACATGAACGCCAACACAGCCAGCGCTATCGTCACCCCATCTAACAGCGGCGGCGGTGTACGCTCACGCGGCGATGTCAAATTCTGGTTGTACGGGAATCGATTCGTCAGCGGTCGGCTGTCGAGATTCGACGCCGGTATCGACGCAAATGGCCGCGAATCCGACTGCGGGAAGCGCGGCGCGTTGGGCGCGGCGTTATAGCGCTGCGTCGGTGGAGCCACCTGGGACTGTCCGGGAATGGCGGTTGGGGGCGGTGGCGTGCGCTGCGCTGGCTGTGCGGGTGGCGGTATTGACTGGCGCGGCGGCGGTTCAGTGCTGATTGGGCGAGCCTGACGCTCACGATCCCGGTAGCTGATGAGTATCTGCCCCAACTGATCGGCCATCTGGTAGCGGTCGGTCGGCTCTTTGCTCATCAATTTGTACACAATCTGGGACAGCGCCTCCGGTATCGAGGGTTTGATGTCCGTCACCCTGGGAATCGGCGATTGCACATGCGCCCGTGCCAACTCCTGTTGATCTGTACCTGTATACGGCAGGCGTCCGGTCAGCAATTCAAACATGACTATGCCGATAGAGTAAACATCAGCAGCAGCCGTTGGTTTCTCACCGCGTGCCTGTTCCGGGGCAAAATAATGCGGACTGCCCCACACAACCGCCTCACGCTGTGCCGGTTGGGTATCGCTGAGTGCCTGGGCGATACCGAAGTCCGTGATCTTGATCTGATCGTCACGGTTAATCAAGATATTCTGCGGCTTGACATCCGCATGCACCAGGCCGGCCCGGTGGGCGAATCCCAGACCCGCCGCAATCCCAATGGCGTAGTTCAGCACACGCTCAAGGGGCAAGGCACCGTGCTCGCGGATGACCTTTTTGAGATCACGCCCATCCACAAACTCCATGACGATATAATGCGTCTGCCCCTGGCTGCCGACATCGTGAACAGTGACAATATTCGGATGGGACAGGTTAGCAATGCTGCGGGCTTCGTTCTGAAACCGGGCGATGAACGTCGGATCAGCCGTCAGGCTGGGGCGCAGAATTTTGACGGCGACCGTCCGCTTGAGCATCTCGTCAATCGCCTTGTATATGACGGCCATACCGCCGGAACCTTGCTGCGCGATCAGCCGGTAGCGTCCGTTGAGGAGTGTTTCGGCGGACATAAACTATCTCCAGTTAGCTGTTCATTCGTCATTGTACACTTGTTCAGGGCCGTGTTAAAGGATCAAACAAACGTTGGTATTCCAGCAGCGCACTCCGGTCTGTCAGGCTGGCGATATAGTCCGCCACAACGCGATGAAGGCCCTGGGAATCGATCAAGCCCTGGTAGTAATCGGGAAGCTGGCGTGGCTCCGACAGATAACTATTAAAAATCTGCTCGATAAAGTATTCCGCCCGTTTAGACATCCGCACTACCCGGTAATGATAGTACATATTCTGGTAGAGAAAATCCTTCATTGCACGGTTATGCACCATGAAAACGTCGCTGTGGCTCACGGTCTGTTCCCCGTAATTCTGGACATCCCCCGGCGACTTCGCCCCCATCGCATGGAGATTCTGCATCGCCTGCTGCAACACATCGTCCACCTGAAGGCCGATATGTTCCCGGATGAACCGGTGGCGCGTGATCTCATCCATCGTACCGCCGGACCAACCCAAGCGATCACATAACAAGCGCCAGATGTCGAGATCGTCCAGTTGTTCCGGCACAATCAACCCGGATTGCAGACCGTCATCCAGATCATGTGCGTTATAGGCCAATTCATCGGCCACATTGGCTATCTGAGCTTCCACACTCCCGCGTGTCGCCACATCAAAGCCCGTCACCTCGCTCAGATCGTATTCGGTCTCATGCTTGGCGATGCCTTCCAGCGTCTCAAAGGTCAGGTTCAACCCGGCCCAACGCGGATAGCGCTGCTCAAGTTCATTCACAACACGATAGCTCTGATGGTTGTGATTAAACCCACCGTGATGGCTCATCAAGTTATTCAGGATATGTTCACCGGCATGGCCGAAAGGCGGATGACCCAGATCATGCGCCAGACAGATGACTTCCACCAGGTCTTCATTGACCGCCAGCCCGCGTGCCAGCGTGCGGCCAATCTGGGCGACTTCAAGCGTATGCGTCAGCCGGGTACGGTAGTAATCGCCCAGGTCGTTGACAAACACCTGAGTCTTGTATTCCAGCCGCCGAAAGGCCGCCGAATGAACCACCCGGTCGCGATCACGCTGGAAAGCCGTCCGGTATTTGGGTTCATGTTCATGATGGGGACGACCCCGGCTGCTCTGACTAAGAAGCGCATAGGGTGCCAATCGTGATGCTTCCTGTTCTTCCAGTTGATGCCGGGTGACATACATATGAATCACTCCCGATTCCGTCATCTATGGTTATATATTGTAGTGATACTTGCCGGTTATGCTATAATGGCCGTCCGGTTAAGTGTGTAGGAGGATGGCATGGACATCAACCAGGCTGCACGCATGATTGAGTGGCTTGATGAAGAACGCCGTCGAGACAAAGCAACAATCACCACATTGGAAGAACGTCTCCAGCAGCAGCAGGATGCGATGGACACCTTACAGCGCCGTCTGAACAGTGTCGAATCCGACCAGACGGTGATGTCCAATCAATTCTTGCCCCAAAACAAAGAACACGAACTGGTGGACCAGGCTCGCCAGGAAATGCGTCAACTCATTGAAGCGGTCGAGGCTAAATGGCTGACTGCCGAACGCGAAGCAGAACGTCGCGCCGACCTGGAACGCCAGCATATGAGTCGGCCTGTCCATGAACTCCAGGAGAAACTTACTCAGATAGAGCGGCAGACGACCGAAGTCCCTGCTCTCAGTATGGAACGGGAGCGGCAAGCGGCCACGCTCACTACCCTTCAGCAGCGGGTCGAAGACCTGTTGAAGCGCCAGGAAGAGCCGGATCGCCGGTTGGCTTTCCTGGAAGAACAGCGCCGCCAGGATGTCCGCCGCATCTCCGAGCTTGAGAGCGAACTCCCCGAATTGCAGAAACAAATCGACAGTGTACGCCCGAAAATCACGCTGCTCGAAGACCTGTCCTTGCGCAATGAACGGCGTGTCCAGGAAGTCCAGGAGGGCGACCGGCTGCGGCGTGAGGAGGTCCAGCAGTTCATCGACCAGCAAACACTGCAACTGCAACAGCGCGACCAGCAGATCGACAGTCTGGTGCGACGTTTCGGTGAACACGACAGCACCATCGAGGGCTATATCCAGCGCTTCGAGACCTGGACCGAAACCTACCGCCAGATGAAGCAGGTCATCGAGGACTTCCAGCGCATCAGCGACCGGCTAGAACGGCGCATTAACGAAGTAGCTGAGATGCAGCGCCTGAGCGAGGAACGCTTCCGGCAGGAATGGAACGATTGGCGCTCCGACGACCAGAAGCGCTGGAAGCAGTTCACCCTGTCTAACGATGAAGTCTGGCGCAGCCACGACAAAGATTTCGAGCGCTATGTCGAGCGCCTGGACACGATAAACGCCGGGATTGCCCCGCTCAAAGAGAGCATTGACCGGATGTGGCGTCTGGAACGTGAACGCGCCCAGCTTTACCGCGAGCGCTACCAGGCCCTTTTGCTGGAATACGACACCGTTGCATCAACCAACGAGAACGGATCGACCGAATAGTATGTATGTCATCGGCACAGCGGGCCACGTCGATCACGGCAAGTCTTCACTGGTCAGGCGGCTGACCAACATAGACCCGGATCGACTGGCAGAGGAAAAAGCCCGCGCACTGACCATTGACCTCGGTTTCGCGTGGTTTGAACTCAACGGCGAGATGGTCGGCATTGTGGATGTCCCCGGCCACCGAGACTTTGTAGAGAATATGCTGGCCGGTGTCGGTGGAATCGACGCCGTAATCCTGGTCATCGCTGCCGATGAAGGCGTCATGCCACAAACCCGTGAACACCTCGCCATCCTTGATCTACTCAGCATTGAGAGCGGGATTATCGCCCTCTCAAAAGTTGATCTGGTCGATGATCCCGACTGGCTGGAATTAGTCAAGCAGGATGTCCGCGAGATCGTAGCCGAAACCGTGCTGGCACAGGCTCCCATTGTGCCGGTTTCCGCCATCACCGGCGCAGGAATCGACAGCCTGTTAAACACTCTGGAATCCACGTTGGCTGCCCTACCATCGCGTCCGGCGGGTGGGCAGCCACGCATCCCGGTGGATCGTGTCTTCAGCATGAGCGGATTCGGCACCGTCATCACCGGTACATTGCTCGGCGGCAGCCTGAATGTCGGTGACGAGATCGAACTCCAACCGGGCGACCATCGCGGACGGGTACGCGGCCTGCAGAGCTACAAACAGACGGTGGAAACCGCACAACCTGGCAGCCGTGTCGCAGTTAACATTTCCGGTGTAGATAAGCACGACGTCGCACGCGGTCATGTTCTGACCTATCTCGGCAGAATCACACCGACACGCATGATTGACGTCCAGTTTCGCCACCTGCCCGACGCCGACCGCCCTCTCAAGCACAATACAGAAGTCAAGGTGTTTGTCGGTGCGGCGGAATCGCTGGCCCGTGTGCGTCTGTTAAACGATGAAACACTGGCACCGGGCGCAACCGGATGGCTGCAACTACGCTTATCCGATCCGCTCGCAGTGGCTCGCGGCGACCGTTATATTCTGCGCTACCCGTCACCGCCACAGACTATCGGCGGCGGTCTGGTGGTCGAAGCACGTCCGCAGCGCCGCTGGAAACGCTTTCAACCGCACATTATCCAGCACCTCGAAACGCTCTTGCAGGGGACACCAGCAGAACGATTGGCACAGGCCGCAGATGGCCGTGAACCTATCAGTTGGGCCAGACTGCAAGAGGCGACCGATACCGATGAGCAGGCGTTGGCCGAAGCACTCGCGCAAGACCTTGTGGTCGAAGTACAGCCAGGCAGTTATCTCTCGGCAGCCAGCTACCACAATCTACTCGACGAAATCGTGCATACCCTACACCAGTTCCACACTCAGGAACCACTGCGTCTGGGAATGCCCCGTGAGGAAATGCGCAGCCGTCTGGGCGTTAAAGCCGGGACGCTCAATCTGCTGCTGGATGCGGTTAATATCCATATTGAGAATAATTTGCTGCGACTGCCCGATCACGTTGTACGCTTCACACCGGAGCAGCAGAAACGGATCGATGAGCTTACCCGATACCCGGCCTATACCCCACCGGGCATGGCGGACGCCGCCAGCATCGTTGGCGACAGGGTGCTGCGGGCACTCATCGATCTGGGTGAATATGTACAGGTCAAAGGCGATGTCATCCTGTCGCGGACGGCCTACGAAGACATGGTGGCCGGCACCCTGGACATCATCGATAGCCAGGGCAACGTCGATGCCAGAGGCTTACGCGACCGTTTTAACACCAGCCGTAAGTACGCTATCGCACTGCTGGAACACCTGGACAGCCAGGGGGTCACCCGGCGTGTTGGCGATGAGCGGGTGCGCGGACGCACCCCCTGGCCGGTCTAACTAACGCCGGTACTCATCGCCGCAATCACCTATGATCTTGTAGAGGTCGTTGCCTGTGTCCGTGACATCGTGGATGGCATCCAGGTCTTTGGTGTCCAGTTCAAAGTCGAACACACGCACCGTCTCCTCACGATGTTCCGATACACTCAGCCGGGTGCCGACGATGACACCAGCCACCGCTGGCTTATCCACCACATAGCGGACAGCGATATTGGCGATAGAAACGCCGTATTTATCCGCGATCCCGCGCATCGTCTGCAATAATTCCTGGAACAGCGCCCAATCGCCCCACATATCGATGATGCGCTTGTATTTGCGCAGGCTGGCCGTATCCAGTTGCGCATCCGTCGGTTCTGGCTGGCCCAGGAAGCGATCTGTCAGCAGGCCACCGGCCAGCGCACCGTAAGCGAAGATCACCAGACCGCTGTCCTCAAACAACGGCACCATCTTCACTTCGGGACGCTGATCGATCACAGAATATTGAACCTGGTTCGACGAAATACGCACGCCGTTTGTCATAATGTTCTCGACGTGGCGGGTGTCGAAGTTGGTCAATCCCAGATGCCGGATTTTGCCCTCTATCACCATGTAAGACAGGTGGTTCACGGCGCTCAGGTAGCCAGAGTCACGGTATTCCCACCAGTGAAACTGCATCATATCCAGCACATCCACCTGCATTCGCTGCATCGACAGATCGACGGCTTCTTCCACCACCTCCCGCGTGATGCGGATCGGGCGCGGCACCCACTTGGTAAATGCCAGCATATCGTTCAGGGCGTCATCGCCATGCTTCGCTTTCAATTGCTTACGCAACTGCGCAATAAACTCCTCTGCCGGGCCATAATGGTCGGCAAGGTCCCAGGTCGTGAAACCCGCCTCATGGTAAGCGATCATATCGTCAATCGCAGCATTGGGGTCTATCTCGCCATGTGCGCCAGACACCTGCCAAAGTCCGTTCAAGATACGGCAAATCTTCATGTCGTCCCGCAGCACAGTATAGGCGCTATCCGGTAAGGCCATCGCTTGCCCTCCAATTCTTCGCAGAAAAAACCGATTGTAAAGCATGATGATTATGGGCAATTAAACGGTTATGATAAGGGTCTAATTCCAGAAAGGACCTCATACCATGCTGACCTTTGTCCACCTGAGCGACACACATATTCACGCTGATCCAACATTTACCGGCAGCATTGTTCCCTTCACCTCACGATCACGGGTCAAACATCTGATTGACCGAATTAACAGCCTGCCCTTTGCAGTCGATTTCGTGCTGCACACCGGCGACATCATGACCGATCCCGAAGACCCACAGGCCTATGCTACCGCACGTCGCATCCTGAACCAGCTTAAGCCGCCGGTCTACTACATCCCCGGCAATCATGACCGCACCGAATGGGTCCAGCGGGTGCTGATGGAACGTGAGACCGTGCAGGCAAACCTGGACTACAGCTTTGTACACAAAGGCGTCCAGTTCGTCTGCCTGGATTCGTCCCAACCGGAGACTGCTGTAGGCCACCTTGCACCGGAACAATTGGCATGGCTGGATCGTCAGCTTGACAGCGACGATCAACGACATCTGGTGGTCGCCGTCCACCATCACCCGTTACCATCAGGCGCTCCCTGGTTAGATCATATCGTGCTGGAAAATGGTATCGAACTGCACCAACGCCTGCTGGATGTACGCCATCGGCTGCGTGGGGTGTTTTACGGCCACATCCACGAGAGCATGGTCACCGTCCGCGATGGGATCAGCTACTACAGTGTGCCGAGTGGCTGGTTCCAGACGCAGACCTGGCCCGACCAGGAAGAACCAACCGGCGATCCCAACAGCCAACCGGGCTTCAACCTGGTCACGCTGACCGAAACAGACACGTTTATTCGCCAGTATCGTTTGCTCATACCCGGCTAACAAAGTTAACATACCGTTGAGTCTGTCTTGCGATTCCGGGTGCAAAAGTTTAAGCCAAGAATAAGAGCCGACTAAGGATGGTGGTCCGGCGTTGTAAAGCGTACCGGCGTCAGTACAATGTTATCGGTTAACACTGTGGTGCTTCCGATGACCCTATTTAACAGTCGGCGCGGTCGCGTCGTTCTCGAAAACATAGTCGCTTATCTCTTCCTGGCACCTGCCGGGTTCATCATCTTCCTGTTCGGGTTGTTCCCGGTGGGCTTTGCGTTCTTCGTGAGTCTGCACCGCTGGCGGCGCTTCCCGGACGAATTTCGCGGCCTGGATAACTACGTTGACGCACTTGGCAACTTCGGCTATGTGATATTCTTCTGGCTGTCATTGGGACTGGTCTATTTCGCCCTGACCACATTGATGCGACTGCTGCGCGAGACCGCCGATGACCGACGCGGCCTCGTTTTCCTGCTCCCAGGGGCCGCGATTGCCGCGTCCATTACGACATTCATGCACTGGTTCTTCCTACTGCTGCCGGTCGTTCTGGATGTCCCGCGTCGTTTGCGCGGGCAGGCCATCAGCCAGGGCATCTTCGTCGATGAATTCTTCGCCAGCTTCCGCTTCCCTGAAGTGCTGAACGCCGCCGATACCCTGTGGCTCACGTTGATCGCTGCCCTGGCTATCAGTGTCATTCTGCTGCGATTGATCCAAACACCGGCCAACGGACGGTATTTGTTTCTGGGCGTCTTGATCGCTATCGGATTTATCGCGGGTTACTTTCTGTTGGACCTCACCCTGGGTGAAATCAATGTTGCCATCGATGAAGCACGCACTGACGGCGAATCGCTGCCTGTCTGGTCGCAGATCATTCTGATCAGCCTGGGTGTGGGTTTCCTGTTTCTGGCGTACCGGCTGTGGAACGGCGCGGTCGCCGTTGACGAGGATCGACGCTTCTTTGTGCGCGGTGTGACCGTTGTCGCGCTGCTTCTGGGGGCCTATCTGCTGGTTGTTCACCTGCCACAGGCCCTGGCCGAAGCCGACGACGACGTTTTGCAGGGATTCGGCGTGACGGTGATGTATTCGCTGGGGTCGGTGCCGATCCAACTGGCACTGGGGTTGGGTCTCGCCGTCCTGCTGTTCCAGAATATCAAAGGCCGTGCCTTCTTCCGCGTTGTTTACTTTCTGCCCTATATCACACCCTTCGTCGCCTCATCCGTGATCTTCGCGCTGTTATTCTCTCATCGCAGTGGCGCACCGGCCAACCAGCTTTTGACCAGCCTGGGATTGGATACTCAGACATGGCTGCTCGAACCGACCGGCATCAACAAGATACTCTTTGGCGATGGCATCCCGGATATTCTTGCCGGACCGGGATTGGCCCTGGTCGTCATCATCATTTACAACATCTGGGTGTTCGCCGGATACAGCACAGTTATTTTCCTGGCCGGACTGGGCAACATTCCCAAAGAACTATACGAGGCGGCCCGGATTGACGGCGCATCCGGCTGGCGGGTTTTCCGCCATATCACGCTGCCACTGCTCTCACCGACGACCTTCTTCTTGATGCTGATTGCCACCATCGGCACATTCCAGGCATTCACTCAAATCTTCCTGATGCGCCGTGCCGGTGCTTACGACGCCGTTGATACCATCAATATTTACATCTATCAGGAAATCCGCGACACCAATCCGGACTACGCCTACGGCTCAGCGATGGCGTTCGTCCTGTTCGCCGTAATCCTGGCGTTGACCCTGTTCCAGAATCGTATATTGGGGCGGAAAGTGTTCTATGGCTGATACAACATTGGTACGAGAGACCGTAAAGGCACCGTCAAAACCCATCAACCTCGGCAAGATTACCACCTATGTTCTGCTTGGTTTCGGCACCATTCTGGCTGTGCTGCCCTTCATCTGGATGATTAACTGGTCCCTGATGACCAACGTTGAAGTCACCATCGGGCGCTTTGTCCCGCGTGAACTGAACTTTGAAAATTACAGTGTCGCCTGGAACCAATCCAACTTCTCACAATACATGTGGAACAGCGCCCGCATTACCGTTATCACCATCACCGGGCTGCTGATGTTTTGCATCCCGGCAGCCTATGCCTTCGCTCGGATGCGCTTCCTGGGCCGCAATGTGTTGTTTGCAGCCATGCTGGCAACGCTGATGATCCCCGACATCGTGACGCTTATTCCCAATTTTCTCACGGTTATCTGGATCAGTCGCCTGAGTACCGATGTATTCGGGCCGGCAGCCGCCTGGATGGATAGCTGGCCTGCGCTGACGATCCCGTTCATGGCTTCAGCCTTCACCATCTTTCTTCTGCGCCAGTTTTTCGCCCAGATACCGGACGATCTGTGGGATGCCGCCCGCATCGATGGGGCCGGTCATCTGCGCTTCCTGATTTCGGTTGTCGTTCCGCTGTCGCGTGCGCCCATCGCCACTGTTGTGACCTTCGCTTTCATCGGATCATGGAATTCACTGCTGTGGCCGCTCCTGGTGGTACAGACGGACGACTGGCGACCGGTCGCCTTCGGTTTGACCAAGTTTGTGCAAACCGATGCTGGCGACGAATTTCACCTGCAAATGGCGGCGTCGGTCATCATGATCCTGCCGATTCTGGTGTTGTACTTCTTCACCCAGCGGGAGTTCACCGAAGGCATTGCCAGTTCAGGACTTAAAGGATAGGACCCTCCATCGCCGAATTGGCGATGTTTCGTTTTAATCCGGCACGAGGGTTTGCCGGGATTGATTGTATACGTACAAACAAAGGAGTGCATAATGCGTAAGACATTCTTCGCAATACTGGTCATCGCGCTGGTCGCCATGAGCGTCAGTCTGGTGGCTGCTCAGGACAGCACGCTCGCCGATGTCGATCCAACCGGTGTTGTCATCGAATACTGGCACGAATGGGATGGTCAGCAGCAGGTCGGCATCGACGCCGTGATCGCTCTGTTCGAAGAGACCAACGAATTCGGTATCACCGTCGAGCAGCAGCCTCTCGGCAGCAGCGGCAACGTCCGCGAGCAGTTCAGCACCGGCATCATCAGCGGTGAACTGCCCAATCTGGTCGGTGCCACCTTCGTCGGCGACGCCATGAGCTACTATCTGGACGGCGTGGTCGTTCCGCTCGACGATTACTACAACGACCCGGTTTACGGCTTCTCCGAAGAAGAACTTGAGAACCTGAACCAGCAGCTTCTCGACATCAACCGTCCGGCGGCTGAACCCTTCAACGGTCAGCTTCTGGCGTGGCCCATTGGTTACTCTGCCAATGTGCTGTCGGTCAACCTGGACATGCTGGAAGAACTCGGCTTTGACGGCCCCCCCACCACACTCGAAGACATGCGTGAGCAGGCTTGCGCCGCCAACGAACTGACCACCGAAGACGGTGGCGACGTTCAGGGCTTCCCGCTGCGCACCAGCGCCAGCGACCTGTACAGCTTCATTATCACCAACGGCGGCTATATCTGGGAAGACGGTCAATACAACTTCACCAATGACGGCACCATCGAAGTATTGCAGTTCTTCGCCGACCTATACGCTGATGGCTGCGCCTACATCCCCGACGGTCCCTTCGTCAACACCGCTGACTTCGCCTTCGGCCTGAATCCGTTCGCCGTCGGTTCCAGCGTGGGTATTCCCTTCATTCGTGGCGACATCGAAGACAGTGGCAGTGGCATCGAAAACTGGATCAACACCTCGGTTCCCTGGGCAGAGGGCAACCGCACCGTCCAGGCTTACCTGCGCAGCATGGGTCTGGTCGTTGCCACACCAGAAGAGCAGCTTGCGACCTGGCTGTTCCTGAAGTTCCTTGCCAGCCCCGAAGCTCAGGTTATCTGGACCGAAGCTGCCACCTACTTCCCCTACACCCAGTCCGGACTCGACGGTCTGAGTGAAGACTTCATCACCAACAACCCGCAGTTCGACTCCATGCGCCAACTGCTGGTGAGTGGCGAAGTCAACCTGTGGAGTTCACCGGTTCACATCGGCGACACCCAGGTTGGTGAAGTCGTCGAAGAGATGATTGTTGCCATCACCACCGGCGGTGCCGATGTGATGGAAGCAGCCCAGGAAGCTGAGGAACTCGCCAACGAGATTCTCGAAGAAGCGGCCATGGGCTAAAAGGCCAGATGCCTTGAAATCGAATCCCCCTCCGAATGGAGGGGGATTTTCAGTTATTATCGATGATCTGCGATTCAAGCTCGATCTGCGTGACTTCGGCAGTCTCCAGTGCATCTAACGAAATCCGGCGCATTTTAGCCCCCAACGCCTGCAGTTTCTGCTCCACCCGTTCATATCCCCGGTCAATCTGGCGGATGTTTGAGATGCGTGTCTCGCCGCGTGCCGCCAGTGCCGCCAGCAGCAGCGCCATACCCGCACGAATATCAGGACTGGAAATAGACAGCGATCCCTTTAGCGCGGTCGGCCCCTGAACCAGTACCCGGTGCGGATCGCACAGCGTCACCCGCGCACCCATCATCACCAGCTTGTCGGTGAAGAAGAACCGGCTCTCATACATCCAGTCATGGAACATCACAGCACCGGCGCTCTGAGTCGCGACCAGCAGTGCGATACTCATTAAATCCGGTGGGAATGCCGGCCAGGGCTGTGCTTTAATCACCGGAATACGCCCACCGATGTCCGGGCGAATCGTCAACGGTTGCGATGACGACACCAGAATATCCTGGTTCTGTACCTCCCACGTCACGCCAAGACGCTCGAACACCAGCCGCACCATGTCCATATGCTGTGGATCGGCATCCTTGATGCGTACCTCACCGCCGGTGACGACCGCTGCCCCGACGTAACTGCCAACTTCCATGTAATCCGCGCCACAGCGGGCCTCACCGCCGTGCAGCCGCTCAACGCCCTCGATCACCAACCGGTTAGAGCCGATTCCGTCAATGTGTGCGCCCAGTCCGATCAGCATATGGCACAAATCCTGCACATGCGGCTCGCTGGCGGCATTACGCAGCACGGTTGTCCCCTCGGCCAACACCGCCGCCATAATGACGTTCTCCGTCGCCATGACACTCGCCTCTTGCAGCAGAATATCCGCACCTACCAGCTTTTTCGCCGACATGGTAAAACTGCCCGGCTCATATTCAACCTGGACCCCCAGACGCTGCAACGCCAGCACATGCGCATCCAGACGGCGTTCTCCGATGAAGTCGCCACCGGGAGCCGGGACAATGATCTGTCCACAGCGCCCCAAAAGCGCCCCGGCAAAGACAAAGCTGGCGCGTGTTTTCCGCGCCAGTTCCGCATCCAACCGGGTCTTCTCAATGTGATGGGCATGGATCCGCAGCGTTTTGCCATCGACCCATTCAACTGTTGCACCCAATGCTTGCATCAACTGAATCGTCACTTCCACATCGACAATACGCGGGACGTTGTGCAGCGTGACCGGCTCATCCGTCAACAGACAGGCCGGCAGCATCTTGATGATGGCGTTTTTGTTCCCACCGGGAGTCACGACACCAAAGAGCGGATGGCCGCCGTCAATCACGAATTGCTGCATTTACATCTCCTACCTGCAACTCGACCCGATCACCGATAGACACATCCAACCGTTCCGCCGCGCTTCCCTGATTGACTGCGATTTCCAGATAGCTGGAACTACCGACCAGCGCCAGCACGTCACCGCGCAGGGCTTCACTATACGAAAGCCGGATACCCGATACCCTATGCTCGTTCAACGTAATTTCGGCACTTGTCGCCAGCACAGGCATATCGGCAGCACCCGATACAGACAAAATCAGTCTTTCCGGCGCGTTCCAGCGCAAATGACCGATACTGGTGGTAACATTGCCAAAATGGTCGATATGGACGACCTCACCACGAACCAGTTGGTCGCTCACCGTCAGTTCCAGCGGTGGCAGTTGCACGATTCTATCGAGTGCGGGTCCAAGTTCGTCCAGTGTGACACCCGCTGCCAGATGGGCGGCTGCCGGTGCGAAAATATCGCGTCCATGAAACGTGTTGCTGACCTTCGGCAGGTGATAGGCCGGGTTCGATAACTCTACCGCCACATAATCACTGAATTCATCCAGCGAGTAGCTCAACACACCGTTATCCGGTGCCACAAACGTATACCCACTGGTCTGCACGACAATAGGTTTGCGCGTGCTGCCCACACCAGGATCGACCACCACCAGAAAAATCGTCCCGGCGGGAAAGTAGGGGCAGGCATTACGCAGCGCGAACGCCGCCTGCCGTACATTCTGCCGGTCGATCTGATGAGTGATGTCGATCAAGGGCGTACCCGGTGCGATTCCGTGTATGACACCTTTCATCACACCCGCATAAATATCATCAAGACCAAAATCGGTCATCATGGCGATTTGCATAAGCGATTCTCCCTGATTTCGCCCTCATTTTAGCACATGCGTTGACAAACACCCGATCCCCCGGTTATACTCCGCCTCGGTATTTTTAAGCAATGGGGCAGCCTGTGAATCATCATCACCATCTCAACGATCCGATCCCCCCGGTGGTGGCCTAGCCTGCCTGTTCAGACATGCTGATAAACGCGCCTCGCACCGCTGCGGGGCGTTTTTAGTTTCAGGAGATATTATGTTAGCAGTCATCGATTATGGAGCCGGCAATCTACGCAGCGTCCTGCACGCACTCCACCATCTCGGCATTGAGGACTACCGTCTGGTGCAGGAACCCTCTCACATGGAGGGCGCTGACCAGATCATCTTGCCCGGTGTAGGGGCCTTTGGGGCCGGAATGAATCAGCTTAAGCAGCAAAAGCTGGTCGAGCCGCTGCGCGACGCCCTGCGGCGTGGTGTACCGTACCTCGGCATTTGCCTGGGGATGCAGTTCCTGTTTGAATACAGCGACGAAATGGGCCACCATGAGGGTCTGGGGGTCTTGCCTGGTTATGTCACACGCTTCAACGAGGGTCTCAAGGTTCCCCATATGGGCTGGAACAAGCTGATCCCCATGCGTAACTCCATTTTGACACACGACATGGCCGATGACAGCTACGTCTACTTCGTCCACAGCTACTACTGTGTGCCGCGCACCCGCAGCGATTTGATCCTGGCTTGCAACTACGGTATCCAGTTCGCCGCCGGTGTCCAGCGTGACAACATCTACGGCGTGCAGTTCCACCCGGAGAAGAGCCAATCTGCCGGTCTCAAAATCCTACGGAACTTCCTGCACATCACGGAGAAAGCCGTATGATCGTCTACCCGGCTATTGATCTACGCGGCGGTAAAGTTGTTCGCTTAACAGAAGGCGACCCCAACCGCCAGACCGTCTTCAGCGACGATCCCGTTGCCATCGCTCAGCGATGGATCGACCAGGGTGCCGGATGGCTGCACATGGTCAATCTTGACGGCGCGTTTGACGAGGACAACGACAATCTGACGGTCCTGGCAAATGCTGCCAGACTGGACGCCCGGATACAATTCGGCGGTGGCTTGCGCAACATGGACCAGATCGCGGAAGCGCTCGACCTGGGAGCCACCCGCGTGGTCCTGGGAACCATCGCCATCAAACAACCGGACCTGGTTGCCGAAGCCGTTGACCGTTTCGGTGCCGAAAAGATTTGTGTCGGTCTGGACGCCCGCGATGGACGCATTACCACACACGGCTGGCAGGCGACCACCGATATGACACCCGTCGCCTTCGGGCGCAAGATGGCCGAACGCGGCGTGATCCATGCGCTCTTCACCGACGTAAAACGCGATGGCATGCTGACCGGTGCCGATCTGGCCGGGACCATCGCCCTGGGCGAGCAAACCAGCCTCAAGGTCATCGCCTCCGGCGGCATCAGCACCGTTGATGAGATTCGCTATCTGGCCCAGAGCAAGGCCGTCGCTGGTGTGATTGTCGGCATGGCACTTTATCGCGACCAGATCACCTTACCTGATGCCATAGAAGCTGCGAGGGAAAACGATGCTGGCTAAACGGATTATCCCCTGTCTGGATGTGCTGGACGGGCGCGTGGTCAAGGGTGTTAACTTCGTCAATTTGCGCGACGCCGGTGACCCGGTCGAGCAGGCCACCATCTATGACCGTGAAGGCGCGGACGAACTGGTCTTCCTGGACATCACTGCCAGCCACGAGAATCGGGCAACAACGCTGGATATGGTGCGCAGCGTGGCCGACAGCGTGTTTATCCCCTTCTGCGTCGGCGGTGGTATCCGCACCCTGGAAGACATCCGGGCGACCCTGATCGCCGGTGCGGATAAGGTCAGCATCAACAGCGCCGCAATCCGCAACCCGCAGCTTATCAACGACGGTGCCTGGGCGTTCGGCAGCCAGTGTATCGTCGTCGCCATCGATCCCCGGTTAGTCGATGGCCGCTGGATTGTCCACATCAACGGCGGACGCATCCCAACCGAGTATGAAGCCGTCGCCTGGGCCAAAGAGGTTGAATCACGCGGAGCCGGTGAGATTCTGCTCACCAGCATGGACCGCGACGGCACCAAATCCGGCTACGACCTGGATTTGACCGCCGCCATAGCGAAGTCGGTCAACATCCCTGTAATTGCCTCTGGCGGAGCGGGAGCCATGTCACATTTCTACGATGCGCTGGAAGCTGGCGGTGCTGACGCCGCACTGGCCGCGTCATTGTTCCACTACAATGAAATTCGCATCGCTGACCTGAAAGCGTATCTAGCGAAACAGGGCGTGCCGGTGCGGTTGGCCGGATGGGAGGAACTTGATGCTGGATAAGCTGAAGTGGAATGCCGATGGCCTGATCCCGGCCATCGTGCAGGATACAGATACACGGCAGGTCTTGATGATGGCCTACATGAACGCCGAATCATTGCAAAAGACATTGAAAACCGGTGAGACCGTCTTCTGGAGCCGCAGCCGGAACGAATTATGGCACAAAGGTGAGACATCCGGCAACACCCAGGCGGTACGCGAAATCTATGTCGATTGTGATGCCGATACCCTGCTCATTCTGGTCGATCCAGCCGGACCAGCCTGCCACACTGGCAACACAAGCTGCTTCTACCGTACCGCCTCTGAATTCGAACAAAGCGAGTGAAAACCATGCTGAACGAACTAGAACAATTGATTCAGACCCGCAAAAAAGAAATGCCGGATGGCAGCTACACCACCCGCCTGTTCACCGAGGGACGCGGCAAAATCGCACAAAAAGTCGGTGAGGAGGCGACCGAGGTGATTGTCGCCTCCCTCAGCCAGGGCCGCAATGAACAGATCGGCGAACTGGCCGACCTGTTCTACCACACGCTGGTTTTGATGACGGACATGGACATCACCCTAGAGGACGTACAGCAAGAACTAGAACGTCGGCACCGGAAGTAAGCAGAATCATACGCCCAACCAGAGCGGTTGGGCGCATCCTTTACTCACCATCAACATTCCACAGAATGATCTGGCCGCCATTAACTGACCAGTAGAAGCCTATTCGGTCACATATTCCTGGTAACTCAGGAATCCCTGCCACAGCAGCAGCGATTCACCCTCAGTCAGCGTCGCCATCTGCTCCGGTGTCATGTACTGGACGCCGATAATCTCGCTATCCTCGCTCAAGGCACCTTCTTCAGTCCCGGCGACAAACACCGACACCACCATCTGCTCGTCGATGTAGTACAGGTCGAAATATGCCTGATCGCTGGTGAACTCCGCACCATTCAGGAAATCCGGATCACCGTGCGCTTCCAGCAGATCGCCCAAAACACGATCCGGCGCAAGCAGCAGCCGGAACGCCGTCATGGTCTCGCCGGACTCGGTATAAAACTGGCAGCAAGCTTCACCGCTTGGACCAGCGACAACCGCCAGTTTGGCCGCACCATCCTGGGCTTCCTGCGTCTGGACGACCTCTAACTCGGTTTCGTTCTCAAGGATAGCCAGCGCCTCTTCCCAGGTGGTCTCGCCGGGTGTGATGCCGCGCCAGCATGGCGCACCGCACGGCTCTGACGTCAGTAAACTGTCATCAGACAGCATATCCACGTCGCGCAGCCGGTTCAACAGTGCAACCATTTCCGCCGGATTCTCGCTCTCAACAAACTGCGCCAGAATCTCAAAAGGCGGACCGCCCCGGTCATATTCACTGCCATTGATCTCGATCACACCACGCGGACCATCACCGACCTGGACACGGACCGCCGGTGTGCCAGTCACACCCAGTTCGTTTGCAAGCTGCATATCGACCGAAAACTGATCGACGCTTGAAAGGCAGCCAGCCAACTCATCAAGCGGAATACCCATCCGCTCCGAGAACACCTCGCCGATGTCCTGACCGATCTCTCCATTAAATGCCATATTGAACAATAGGCTGCGGGCCGGCCAGTACAACCCGTCTTCCCAGGCACACTCGGTCATTGCCATCAGCAGCGGCGAGTAATTCTGGTCGATGATCGGGATGCCCCGATATTCAAACTTCGCCTGACCGGTGGTGACATACTCCTGAATGAAACGATCTGTAACCTGTTCATAGGTCTGGCAGTGGCCGCACAGATAATCGGCAAATTCGATCACCGTCACCGGGGCATCTTCGTAGCCGAGGACGAAAGCACCGTCTTCAGCACGATACTGCGGGATGTCGTCATAGATTGAAAGCAGTTCATCGTCGCCTTCTTCTTGCGCGGCGACGCCGAACGCAACCAGAATGACTAACAGTAAACTCAAAAATCGCATCATGTACTCCAAATAGTGGTTAGACTACGTTATGCTACGTGAGAAGCTCCAGATGAGCAATTACGATTTGCAGTATTGATCGAACCATTCGACCATCTTCGTCAAACGACTGACCCGGTGCGCTGGTTCACCCGACCGCGACAGTTCGTGGCCGTCACGCGGATAACGCAGCATTTTCACCGTGCCGCCGCTGCGCCGCACATAGGCAAACAACTGCTCCGCCTGCTCAATCGGCACCCGATAGTCGTTTTCCGAGTGGATCAGCAGCAGCGGCGTTTTGATGTTCTGCGCGTAGGCCAGCGGCGAATGTTTCCACAGCAGTTCGTGATCCTCCCAGGGTTCCACGCTGAAATCGTTGGAGATCAAAATGGGTACATCGCTGGTGCCATAGAAACTCACCAGATTGTAGACACCCCGCTGTGACACCGCCGTCGCAAACCGGTCGGTATGGCCCACAATCCAGGCCGTCATATAACCGCCATAGGAACCACCCGTCACGGCCATGCGTGACTCATCGATAAAACCCTTTTCCAGCACAGCATCCACACCGGCCATAATGTCTTCAAACGCGACATCACCCCAGGCCGCGTGCAGCGCCCGCCGGAAACCTTCGCCATAACCATCGGCTCCGCGTGGATTGCAGTAGAAAACGGCGTAGCCACTGGCGGCGTGCAGCTGCCACTCATGGAACATGGACGCGGTACTCGGTCCCCACATGGCACGCGGGCCGCCATGTATGTTCAGCGCCAGCGGGTACTTCTGCCCTTCTTCGTAGCCAACCGGCAGAATGTACCAGCCCTGAATCCGCTCACCCGAAGGGCTGGTGAACCACATCTCATGCGTCTCCTGAACGATCACTTCGTCCAGCCATTCACGGTTAAACTGGGTGACCGGCTCACCCCGCCAGTAAAGTTCAACCGGCGAGAGCGGCGTGCTGGCGGTATAGGCCGTACCGTTGGCAGCAGAGTCCAGTGCCTCCGCCTCAAAACGCCCCTCAAAAATCGTTTCGACCGCACCACCACCAGCCGGCACACGATAAACCGGTCCGTTGCCCTGGTCGGTGGCAATGAACACCAGACTGTCGCCGCCTGACCAGACAAAATCCACGACCGAGCAATCCAGATCAAGGTTCAGGTCGCGGGTCTCACCACCTGCTGTTGGCATCACCGCAAGCCGCGAGATAGCTTCCAGCGCACCCTGGCCCTCACGCGGCGAACGGACATAGGCCAGCCATTGACCGTCCGGCGAAGGCAGAGGCGAGAACGCAGCATATTCTGGCGCGGTCAACTGCTCGGTTTCCCCACTCTTGACCGAAATGCGAAAGACACCGCTGCCAACAAACGGCTCATCAGCGGTCGGGTCGATCTGGCGCGTGGTGTACAGCATATTACCATCGGGCGACCACTCCGGCGGTGTGTGATTGGCGTCCACATCGGTCAGACGGCGCGGTTTGGATTCCTCATCATCGACCGCCACCACATACACCTGCGCGTACCGCTCATCCAGAAAGCTCGTCCCCACCCGGTAAGGAACACGCCACATGGGATAGGGATCCATCCGGTTCTTCTCATCTTCCTCGCGGCGTTCTTTGCGATGTTTGCCCTCAAGCTTATCCTGCGGCGGAGGTTCTTCCTCACCGGAGTCAGATTTGGCGCGTTCCTCCGCCGTAGACGACGCCAGAAACGCAATCTGTGTACCATCAGGCGACCAGCTATGCCCTGTCGCACCGTTTTGCATGCTGGTGAGGGCGCGAGCTTCTCCGCCGGGTGCCACCACCGGCAGCAGGTAAACCTGGGGCCGGTGGTGGCACCAGAT
>CAYQJO010000041.1:0-24115 GCA_964417785.1 uncultured Anaerolineaceae bacterium
CTTTGACCAGCAGGGCAAACTCACTATACCGGTCATCCACCAGACCTGTCAGGTGCGGCCCGGGGCCTTCTGGGTAACGCCCGTTGACCTTAGCCACGACTTTGACCGGGGCTTTGGTACGCTGCTGCGTTTCCTCAGTTCGTCGGCTGCCATGTTCTAACCCTACGTCGGGAACCTCACAGGCGGAAATTGCGTCACATAATGTAATCGTATCGGTAGAAAGGACGCAATCATGCTACTCCGAAGACTGGCCTGGGCCACTATACTGTGTTGTGTACACATCGTTATGCTGCCAGCCGAATCCGTAGATGCGCAGTTTGGCTGCCCAGCACCCGTAGGCTTATCTATTAGTACCAGCGGCTATGTCTTGCCTGGGCCGTCCAACGCCGTGCGCGATATGCCCGGTACATCGGCTCCCAGTCGTGTTATCGGCCAGGTTCCCGGCGGCAACTGGTTTACCGTGCTGGACGGCCCACGCTGCGCGGATGGCTACAACTGGTGGTTGGTCGAATCGAATGGGCTGGTTGGCTGGACCGCCGACGCCGACCGTGATGGCACTATCTGGGTATCGCCCTATGTCTGCGCTAACGGTCTGCCATCCCGCCTGCGCCCCGGCACTTACGCCCAGGTGACGCCCGGTGATCCCAACACTATCCGCAGCGGCCCCAATGGCTACACCATCGGATCAATCCCCGGCGTCGCATCGTTCAGTGTCACAGGGACACCCCGTTGTGGTGTTTACGGTTTGATCTGGTGGCCCGTCTATTATAACGGTGTCAGCGGATGGACCGCCGAAGGTCAGTATCCGACCTACTGGCTGGAACCGACCGGCGGTGTTGTACCATCGCCGCCGCCAACGGTAACGCCGCAGCCAGTGGCATGCTCGTTGGCTCCGCGTCTGTCCATCGGCACCAGCGCCGTTGTGACACCGGGCGACCCCAACGCTCTGCGCAACCGGCCTGGATTGAATCGCAGTGGCAGCCAGGTGATCGGCAATCTGCCTGCCGGGACGGTCTTCACCGTGACCAACGGCCCTGTGTGCCAGGACGGCCATCACTGGTATGAGGTCAACGCCAATGGACGCATCGGCTGGACGGCTGAGGGCGATGTCTACGGCCCTTACTGGCTGAAGCCCGTCACCTGCGGCAACGGTCTGATCTCGCGGCTGTCACCCGGCCAGTACGCCCAGGTGACGCCCGGTCTGCCCAACCGCATCCGCACCAATCCCAGCGAATACGGCGGTTTCATCATCGGGCGTATCCCGGCGGGCGGTGTGGTGCGTATCCTGAGCAACTTTAGCTGTGACAATCTGGGACGCACATGGTGGCTGGTCAGCTACAACGGCATCGTCGGTTGGACCGCCGAAGGCGATAACGGTAACTATTGGCTGGCCCCACGCTAACTACTCCACTATGACCGGCGCGAGGATGGCCGTATCGCCCAGCGATTCACCCTCCGCGCCGGTAATTTGCAGACGCTCACCGCTGTTGAGCGCGTACATCGCCATCCCCAGGCTATATTCACCTGGGGTTGTGTTCTCTTGCAAGGGGAACCGATAGCGATCTACCACCAACCGCCCTGGCACCCACTGCGTGGTGGGATAGCGCCAGTTCTGCGGCTCGCTGTCCTGCTGACCCCACAACGGATTGCCGGTCGCCGGGTTGAACGGTCCCAGAACATAAACCAGCACTTTATATCGCTCCGCAATCGCATCGTTCGCTCGCCAGTAGAGTGTCACATCGACGGAATTGCGCAGTCGGGCCGTGTACCCCAGGAGCGTGATGTGGTCGCCCAGACGCCAATCCAGCCGATGCTGGATGTCGTCAATCGTCGTCACGGCCTGCGATTGAGGGTTCAACAACGTGAAGTGGCCCAGGCGCACGCCGTCCAACCAGATCGTATATGCGCCAGCGGGCATATCGGGCGTCAGCGGGATGTTGACCACCTGCCGTGTCGGTCCACTGGCGGGCGGTTCCGGTGGGTCAAAGACGGTAGTCCGCTCAATATCCGCTCCGGTCACAACAAGTGCGACCGGTGTATCCGGCGGCGTTTCCCAATACAGCGCCAGATTCAGATGATCGCCCACCGGCAGACGATCCACCGGCTGCTCGACTCCGATCAGCGCTGGATGATCGCTGTTATGGGGGACTGGATATGCCGCGTTGATCTGATTCATTGCTGTGGCGCGTTCGGGCGTCCGGGCATAGACCATAAGCGTATTGCTGTTGAACTGCCACTGACGCGAAGCGACCGCATTGGCCTCCAACCAGAATGCGATGCGGCTGTCGGGATCGGTCTCCAGTGCGTTCGGATTCTGCACCAGCCAGATCGCTTCGGCGTCCTCCCATTTCTGGCGCAAGAAGCTGTCGGCAAATCCGGCATCGACCTGCGCCAGCGCGAAGACGCCATCCCATTCACCAGCGTAAACCATCCGCCATGCCGGCCAGTCGGTATCGTCATGCAAAACCACCCGGTCACCGGGCTGGCGCAGTGCGTCGAGTGTGCCAGCAATCGAGCGGTAATCGTCCCGGTAGACTCGACTGTCAAAATACGCTGGTAAACTGACTAAAAACACACTGAACACCAGCGCAACCGCCGCCATGCCGACCGGTCGCCGCCGCCATAGAAACACCATCCCCCAGGCGACCAGGACGTAGACCCCCGCTGCCATCAACACCAGATAACGCGCCGCCAGCGGGCGTCCCATATTGTGGAACGGCAGCACCAGGATAAATCCGACGACCAGCGGCACCAGTGCTGCCATCAACAGCAGCGCCAGCGCCTCCCGATTAGCCTTATGTCGAGCGGCCAGCCACACCCCGACCGCTGACACAGCCAGCACGAGTACCGTCCAGGGGAAATACGGTCCCCAGTCGGCATCGACGCCGGTGATGAGAATCACCCAATAAAACTTGAGGAAGAAATCGACCGGCGTTTCGCCCATCGCGTTGACGGACAGGACGCGCTGCGCCGCATACACCGCCCAGGGCAGATAGAGCAGCGCCGCCGCCATCTGAAGTCCCACCCACAGGCGCAGCAGCGACAGGGGGCGCTTCCGGCGCAGCCAGACATAGATAAAGGCCAGGTTGGTCGCTACCGGCACCATCACCGACAGGTAGAAGCTCCCCAACGCACCGACAACCGATCCAACGTAGACGATCCACATTGTTTTCCGGCGTGGATTGCGCAGCAGGCTTATCGTGGACCATAATGCCGCCGTCGCAAACAGGGTAGCCAGGATATTCATACGGGCAAGCTGCGATACGTCGATTTGTGATCGAGCCAGTGCCATCAGCAGCATCGCCAGCGCCCCGACCGCAAAACCACCTGCCGCTTTGCCCAGTGCAAACACCAGTGCCACCGCCACTGTCCCGGCCAAGACCGACGGCATTCGGATGACCAGTTCACCCTCGCCCCACAGGTCCTTTGCCCCGTCTAATGTGAGATAATACAGCGGTGGGTGGATGTCGCGGGCGGTTGTTTCGATCAGGTCAGCGACCGGCAGCGTGACGATCCAGTTGCTATATCCCTCATCCCAGTTGACATTGGCATCATCGAGTAGATAAAGGCGCAGGCCAAAAGCCAGCAGGAGAATCGCTAGAGGGATTAACAATCGTCGCATGCGCAAATCTTAGAGCCACGAGCATACGCTGTCAACGACGGGTATACTGGTTAGCATGCAAGCACTCGGCAACCTCCAACCACAGCCACCGTATGATTTCCAGTTGATGCTCGATCTGCTGGCCCGTTACACGCATCCGATTGTCGATGCAGCCCACGACGGTGCGTACTGGCGTGTTTTGCGCGAGGGTCATCACCTGGCGCTGGTGCGTGTCCGTGATCTTGAGGTCGCCCTGGTCAGCGCCACCGGCCCGGTTGACGGTGACCGCCTGATGGCTCAGATACGCCATATCCTCGGTACCGACACATCGCTGGCACCGTTCTACGATTTTGCCCGCACGCAGCCGGGATTGTGGTCGGTTGTCCAGCCATTGGTCGGTCTGCACTGGCTGCGCTCGGCCAGCCTGTTTGAAGCGCTCATGCTCACCATCATCGAGCAGCAAATCGCCTGGACAGCGGCGCAGCAGGCGCAGCGCTGGTTGGTCGAATGGGGCGGCCACACGATCACGCATGCTGGCCGATCCTATTTCGCGTTCCCGACGCAGGAACAGATCGCAACCGCCACCATAGACGATCTCAGGCCGCTCAAGATCACATTCAAGCGGATGCGCACCATGATTGATGTGGCAGCCACCGATCTGGAATCGCTGCGCCGGTTGAGCATTGATGAAGCCTACCAGCGCTTGATCCAGTTGAAGGGGATCGGGCATTGGACCGCTACCTGGACATTGCAGCGCACCTTTGGCCCCCATCGTTTCGTCGGGCAGAACGATGTCGCTCTTCAGGCCGCCGTCAATCATTATTTCTACGGCGGCCAGGGACGCATACCCGAAGCACAGGTCATCGAAACATTTGCAGAGTATGGGGAGTACGCCGGGATTGCGGCACATTATGTCCTGATGCGCTGGGTGATGGACCGCTACACGCCCCAGACGTGAATCGACCCGGTGGCATCGAAGAAGGTCATCACATAACTATCCGGTGACCAGTCCAGCCGCAGAACCCGGTCGGTGCCGACACTCAAGTCGGCCCGGACCACCGTTTCGGCGGTCATGCTGGTCATGTCCCACAACGTCACCGGCCCGTCCAGCACGGACGCCAACAGCATCGTGCCATCGGGTGAGAACGCCGCCGAGACCCGGTCGCCGCCGACACGCGGCAGCAGCGCCACCAGATCGCCGCTTTCGGCATCCCATACGATCATATCCGGTATCAACCCACCGTTGAGCAGATAGCGACCGTCAGGCGAGTACATCATCACATCGCTGACACCGCCCTGACCGGTCTGAAGCGCATATAGAAACGCGCCATTTTCCAGACTGTAAATGCCGATGTAGCTCTCAAACCCGACCGCAATCCGACTGCCGTCCGGGGCAAAAGCCAGTTGGATCGCCCGGCGGCTTTCGGTATCCAGTTCGTGGATCAGCGTCCGGTTGCGCCAGTTCCAGATTTTGACGGTGCCGTCCAGGCTGCTGGACGCCAGGGTTTCGACATCAGCGGAGAACGCCAGCGCTGTCACCTCACGCTCGTGGGCGTTCAGGGTGACCAGTGACCGGCGCTCAAGCATATCCCAGATTTTGATCTCGCCATTCATGCCGCCGACCGCCAGTAAACCAGCGAGGTCATCGTAAACAGCGGTACCGGAGAAGCCCGGATGAATCCGCAGCGTATCGCGCACACGGCCCGTGTTGGTGCTGAAGATCAGCGCCCGACCGTCCAGAGTCAGGCCGTAGACTGCCAGCTTATCCGGCGAATAGAAGAGGCGTGCCACATCCTGACGGGTGTTCTCGGCGATCAGTTCACCGCCCACCATATCCCACAACAAAAACTTCTGGTTGTTGAGGACCGCCATCTGCGTGCCATCCGGCGAAAACGCATGCTCAAAAATGGTACTGGGTGTGCCGGTGGCATCCAGGCGGCCCAGGTACCGAATGCTGTTAACCGTCTCAAGTGTGATGGGGTCCTGTGGTTCGGACCAAACCGGGGCTTCGGGCAGGGCGGTCATGACGGTATCGCCGGGACCGAGAATGCCGGTCGGCGCTGGCGGCGTATCGTCACTGCTGCACGCCGCCAGCAGAATCACCAATATCAAAGTCAAATAGCGCATGATCCCCCCGCCCATCGTTGTCAGTGGACTGCGTACTGTGATTCCAGTTCCTCGCGCAGTTTCTTATAGCTTGAATAGCGGCGCTGGCTGATCTCACCCCGTTCCACTGCTGAGCGTACACCACAGCCCGGTTCATTGTTATGCGAACAATCGCCAAAGCGGCATCCATGTACATAATCGGCGATGTCCAGATAATAAGCGTCCAGTTCTTCCGGCTCGACATCCCACACATTCAGATAGCGCATCCCTGGCGTATCTGCCAGGTATGTATCGGCGTTCAGCTTGATGAGGGCGCTGTCGCGTGTGGTGTGTATGCCTTCGCTGCTGGCTTTGCTGACCTGCTTCACCTGTCGTCCCAAACCCGGTTGAATACAGTTGAGCAGGCTGGTCTTACCGACGCCAGACGGCCCGGTAAACGCTGAAATATGACCCTGAAGCATCGTGCTGAGTGCATCAGTGCCGCTGCGGTCTTTGGCGCTGGTGTACAGCACCTCATAGCCCATTTTTTCGTAAGGTTCAAAAAGCTGTTTAATGTTTGTGGGGTCCTCAAGGTCAATTTTGTTGACCACGATGACCAGATTTTCAACTTCCGATTTCTCACCGGCAACGAGGAAACGATCCAGCAGATTGAGGTCGGGTGACGGTTCGTTGGCGGCGAACACGAAGAATATCATGTGCGCGTTGGTGACAATCACATGTTCCCGTTCGGCTTCGCCGCCGCCGCGATTGCCCACCGTGCGAGCGGAACGCGACAGCACACTTTCGCGCTCGTCAACCGCTTCGATCACACCCTTATCGCCAGTTTCGTCATTTTCCAGAATGGAGATATGTACCCGGTCCCCGATTGCGGCAATATCCGTCGATTGTGCCTGCTCCATCAAGCGTCCGCGCAAACGACACATATAAACCGTCCCATCTGCGACCTCTACCCAGAAGAAGCCACTCTGCTCCTTCACGACAAGACCATCTAATGATGCTTCCAAGGCAATCCTTTCGTCTAACTATGGCTACACTATTAAACAAAAAATCGCGTTAAAGTGCAACATCTATGCAATATTTGCCAATAGTTTGCTAAAATTAAGCAGTGGTTGCTTATATCGAAAGGTTTGGAACGTGTCGAGAGAAGAACAGGCAACGATAAGCACCAGCCCGGTAGAATCGGAATCCTCACCAGAGGTCTTCCGAATCTCAAGCAGTGTGTTTAATTACATCATTGTCGCGGCTGTCTTTCTGATTCTGGGTGTGTTGTTAGGACTCAATCTCAACAATAGCGATTCGGATGAAATGCGCACCGTCGTCCAGGAAGCCGTCGCGGACCAGATGGCGGGCCTGGAACGTGTGATCGCCAGTGCCAGCCTGGGTGTGGACGAAGAGACCTTACAGGAACTCATCGCTTCCGCCGTCGCTGAGGCAGGGGGACAGACCGACGACTACTACGTGGATGACGACCCTTTCCAGGGACCGGAGGACGCGCCGGTGGTCATGGTCGAGTTCAGTGACTTTTACTGCGGTTTCTGTGGTCGGCACTTTGAGCAGACTTTACAGCCGCTCATCGACAATTACGGCGACAATCTGCGCTATGTCTACCGTGACTTCCCCGGCGTGGGTGGTGAGTTGGCTGTGCAGGCGGCCATGGCGGCCAACTGCGCCGCCGAGCAGGACTCCTTCTGGGACTATCACGGATACCTCTTCGGCAACCAGGATACTCTGGGAGCGGACAGCATCAGCGGTCTGAACAATACTCTGGTCAGCCATGCCGAGACCCTCGATCTGGACGGCGACATCTTCCGTGAGTGCCTGGAAAGTGATAAGTACCGGTCTGAAGTCCTGCGCGACCGCGCCGACGGGCAGCAGTTGGGTCTGCAAGGCACGCCGGGGTTCTTCATCAATGGCATTTTCGTAAGCGGCGCACAGCCTTACGAGAATTTTGCCCAGATTATCGACGCCGAACTCAGCCGTCTCGGTATCGAGAGCTAATCGTCTTCATCAAAAAGGCCGGGTTGTGATGTCGGGTGGATGTCATGCTCGGCCAGCATGCGCTCAATCAGCGGCGTAGAGACCCCCCGAAGCATCTGCTCCTGGGCGAAGCGGGCCGGGTGCTTTTCGGCTTTGCGCCGGTTGCAGTCAGCACAGGCCACCACCAGATTGTGGCGGTCGTTGGTGCCGCGCAGCCGAAAGGGGAGAACGTGGTCGAATTCCACTTCTTCGGGGTCGGCCAACTGTCGCCCGCACCATGCACACACACCACCAGCTTGCAGCAGCATCTCCATCAGCACAATTGCGCTGACCATTCCGGCGGTATCATGGCGGGCAGCACGGGTGTTCAGTCCAGCAGCCCGATGGGTGAGGTCTAATTTGGCGATTAAATCACGCAGCATGGACCGATTGTAATCTCACATGTGTCTCTGATACAACCTTAGCCCGGATATGATCGTATATATATGGACATGGCGCTCTATTTTTAATACATTAAAGCAGGAGTCAGAACCCAATTCAAAGGACGTGGTCAAGATGGCAGAGTGGTGGGGTACGCGACGAAGAGTTTCACCGCGCTTACGGCTGGAGGTTGAAGCTATGCGAGCGACCTTCGGCGACACGTTTAAGCTGGTCGTCCCGGAGTACGGGTTGGTCTATTGGGAAGGCGCGGTCATGGTCAATCTGGCACGGCTGAAACGGCCCGAACACCGGCTGAAGATCGTCTATCCCAGAGACTACCCGAATCGCCCACCGGAGGCTTATGTGCTGAGTCCGCGTATTTATAGCGAGAAACACCAGTATGAAGACGGACAGCTCTGCCTGTTCAATCCGAAAGACGGTGAACAATACGGCTGGAATCCGGCCCGCTCGACTTCCGTTACCGTCACGGCCTGGGCGATCCAATGGTTATACGCCTTCTATACCTGGCGGGCAACCGGTGACTGGCCGGGCCTGGAAGAACGGGTTCACCCGGATACGCCCTTGCCACCCCGCCGGAGGACATGATGTGGAGAAGATTGATGGCAACGCGAGCCACTGTACCTAATTTGGTGCTGGCCCAGCGCGTCATTGACAAAATGACATCCGCTGCGCAGCGCTATATCGAAGACGAAACGGGTGAAGCGATGATCGGCGTCATCACGCCGGGTGAACACACCAACGGTGTCGCCACCATTTATGTGCTGGACACCATCTCACCGGATGAGAGCGCGGTGCGCCAGTTACACACTTTCCAGCAGGGTGATGAGCGCCAGGATGAACTCATCTGGTGGTTGCAGGAAAACTGGCATGTCCAGCGGGAAAAGCGACGCGGCAGTTACGGCAGCGCCAACAACGCCAAGTGGGATGTGCCGCTGCGCTACCTGGGCGACTGGCACAAGCAGCCAGGATTCATGATCGCCCCCAGTCACGGCGATCTGATGACGGCCCTGGACTGGCTGGACGACGACAACGGCATGGACGCCCTGCTGGTCCCCATCGTCACCCTGGATCACCCCGCTACCCTGGGTGAATCGACGGCAACGGTCAACTATATCATGGTACCGACCGATGACGGTACCAACCTGCGCGTAGACTGGTGGTATATTCACCGGGATGTACGGGCATTCCAGGCCATCAACCCGGTGGTCTACCCCGATGAGCAGCTTCCCGGCCTGACCCAGTATCCCTGGCATCTGGTCAACGAAGCATGGGCTTCGACCGAGTTTGCCCGGCTCCAGGCGGACAACCTGTTTCTCTCGGTCATTCTGTGGGATACGGACGACAAACTGCCGCTGGAAATCTGCCTGTTGATGGCCCGCCAGGGCAGCCCGAAGGTGCTGATTATCACCACTCACTGGAATTTTCCGGATAGTCCGCCGACGGCACGGGTCGCACCGATGGTGTCGATGGACGCAAACGACGACATCTACGATGTGTTTGAGGATCTCTGGGTCAAATCCGAGCCGGTAGCCGATCCCACCGATTGGGATTGGACTAAAGAACGCACCCTCCTGGACTATGTACATACCATTGAAACGTCTTTAGGGCTGCGTTCGCAGGAGGATGAGACAATCAGTGAGGAGTCTGAGCATGACCTGGGATAGAGTCGAGCGCCTGCTTGGCAGCGATAGCCTCAAGCTGCTGGCTGGTAAGACGGTCGGCATCATCGGACTCGGTTCTGGCGGTGGCTTTGTAGCGCAGAGTCTCGCCATGAGCGGTGTCGGTCATCTGGTGCTGATTGACGACGATGTTGTCGATGAAGCCAATATCGTCCGGCATGTTGCCGACCGCCGCTATGTTGGTCAATCCAAAGTCAGCGTAACCGCTGATCTGGTCCGCCAGCGTAACCCGGCCATTCAGGTCGATGTGCGTGAAGGACGTGTTGAACAGCACATGGATGCGCTGGACGATCTGGATGTGGTGGCTGTGTGCGTCGATGGTGAGCAGACCAAGTACATCATCAATGAAGCCTGCCTGGACCGCAATCTGACCGCCGTTTACGCCGGAGTGTACGAACGGGGTGAAGGCGGCGACGTGGTGATTATCCGGCCATTTTCGGGTCCCTGCTATGCTTGCTGGTCGGCTGAACTGCGCGAGGGCGCGGAATTGATCGAGAATGAGGGCGAACTGGATTATGGTATGATCGGTCCTGAAGGCACATTGGAAGCCGAACCCGGTCTGTGGTTGCATGTGGTCCGGGTAGCGGCAGTGCAGGCTGAATTTGTCCTGTCCGAACTCCTCAAAGGTACCGATGTATACCGGCCCTATCCGGCCAATACTGTTGTCCTCGCTAACGCCGCCATCGAGATCATCGCTGGCGAGATCACCCCACCGCATTCGAGTATCTGGGTGCAGATCGAGCGCGATGGTGACTGTCTGGTATGTGGAAAACGCATCCGCGCTGAAGATGAACAACAGGACTTTTCGCTCGAAGACCTTGCCAGCGAAACGGGTATACAGGTCGAGAGCGATCAGGAAGCTTGATATGTGCTATGATGAGAAGAGCGATTTGAAAGGAGTGGACATTCGGCGATGACGGACGATAACAAACAACCGACCGATAACACCACTGAAAATCCAGATGATGCCCGTATGGAAGGGCGTTTAGAGCGCCTCGGTGGCGAACCGGCCCCGGTCATCACCCCGAAAGAATTTGCCCGCCTGCAAAAAGCCGGTCAGGTGCATATTGACGCACGGGGGCGCGTGCGCACCAGCCGCCGGAGCGATGCCGAAGCGGGTGTTTCGCTGCGCAAGCGAAGGGCATGGTATGGATGACGAGTCGACAAAGCAGGGCCTGATTGACGCCCTGTTACGTCACCATCTCGACGATGCCCGTCTACTGGAAGCGTTCAAAGCGGTTCCCAGGCATTTGTTTCTACCCGACCTGCCACTGGCCGACATCTACTCAGATTCGATTGTGCCGATCCGTTTTGACCCCGACGGGCATGCAACCAGTCTGTGTATCAAACCCAGCATGACCGCCCGCATGCTTCATCAACTGCGCCTTAAGACCGGCCATAATGTCCTTGAAATCGGGACCGGTACCGGCTTCACCGCCGCCCTAATCAACCAGATGGTTGGCGAGACAGGCATGGTCACAACACTGGAGATCGACCGCGATGTTGCCGAACTGGCACGAGAGAACCTCCAGCGCTCCGGCAGCAGTAGTGTGGCAGTGGTCAACGAGGACGGCGCGGCGGGTTATGCGCCGCGTGCGGCTTATGACCGGATTCTGTCCAGTGTCGGCATATGGGATATGCCCGCGGCCTGGAAGCGCCAGATTAAACCCGATGGGCTGATTGTCGCCCCGATCTACCTGGATGGGTTGCAGGTCAGCGCGACCTTCAGACAGCAGCCTGATGGATCGCTGCTGGGTGACAGGGTGATGCCGAGTGCCTCTATCTACATCCAGGGGATGGCTGCCGGTCCCAGTGTGCGCCAGCGGATTGGCAGCACCGCCATGCTGATTATCACCGATGATGTCGGTAAGATTGACCCGGCGGCGCTGAGTCTGCTGCTATCTGAGGATCATTCCTACGACCGTCTCAGCATCACCCTCAATACCAGCGATTACTGGTACAGCTTTGTACCTTTCCTCATGCTCAACGAGCCAGACGATGCGATTTTCGCGGTATATACGGTCCCGCAGCAGCGTCAGGCGTATGGCGTCGAAGGTGAGGGCTTTGCACTGTTGACGTCTGGCAGTGCGTGCTTTGTACCTTATGATGCAAATGGCATGGTCCATTGTTTTGCCGGCGTAGACGCCCTCTTGAGTCTGGAAAATCAGATCAAGGCATGGCAGGCTGCCAACCAGCCACCCATTGACGCACTCCGTTTGCACCTGATTCCGAAGGGGGCCGACAAGCCAGCGATCACGACGGGGAAAATCTACCCACGTAGGGATCACTATCTCCATGTGTGGATAGATCATGCGACTCGATCAGATTGAGGCAGCCCTTCAACTAACCGACTTCGATGCACGTAGTGCCCAGGCCCGTATGGTACCGGGGTTTCGGGCTGCGATGTCGCGGGGACGGTCGGCCCGGCAGGCCGGTGTGCTGCTGCTGCTGATTCCGGGTCCCGAAATTGTCCTGACACGGCGAGCGGCAACATTGCGCGGCCACAGCGGCCAGATCAGCTTTCCTGGTGGCGCACGCGACCGGGGCGACACGTCGCTGGCCGACACGGCTCTGCGCGAAACCTGTGAAGAACTGGGAATCTGCCGGGGTATTCGTGTTCTGGGCCATCTGGCACCGGTTTACATTCCGCCCAGCAACTTTGATGTGTATCCAACGGTGGGCGTTCTGGACAAACAGCCTGCCTGGAAACCCAATGCAGCCGAAGTCGCTGAAATCTTCACATTCCCGGTTCGCGATTTGCTGGATGACCGCACCAGACGGCACGAATCGCAGAACGGGGTCGATGTACCGCACTATCTGGTGAACGGAAACAAAATCTGGGGCGCGACGGCTATCATCCTCAGTGAATTTGAGCAGCGCCTTAAGATTGTGTCACAACCGCCGCATACGCGCTAAAATTACACTCTAACCCCTGGTGGAGGAAAAATAACACATGGACGACGGTCATGTACTCGTCATCGGGTCGTCTGGAATAGACATCAAAGGGCGGCCCAACCACGAACCGCTGGATTGGGGAATGCCCAATCTGGGACGTGTCCGCAACAGCGTGGGCGGCGTGGCCCGCAATATTGCGGAGAATCTCGCCCGGTTAGAGGTGCCGACTGTCTTGCTGACCGCCGTCGGCAAGGACAGCGCCGGACGGCGCGTGTTGCGGGCGTGCGAGCGGGCCGGGATCGATTGCAGCTTTGTCCGCTATATCCCGACGGGTCGAACCGGCACCTATATGGCGCTGCTGCATCCCAACGGACAACTCAACGTCGCCATCAGCGACTTCGAGATCATCAACCTGCTCAATTCAGATTATTTGATACAACATGAGTATCTGTTCGAGGAAGCGTCTATAGTCGTCATAGATGCGACCCTTAATGCCGAATGCATGGCGACGGCCTTTGAACTCGCAGAACGCTATGGTGTTCGCGTTGTAGCTGACCCGACCACGCCGGTGCTGGCCGAACGGCTGTGTCCGTATATGGACCGGTTGTTTATGATCGTCCCCAATTCCAACGAGACCGCCACACTGTGTGGCCGGACTGTCATCGCCAACGACCGCGACTCAGCGCTGGCGGTCGCCCGTGATCTGGTAAGCATGGGCGTCGATATTGCGGTCGTCACCCTGGGACCGGAAGGTCTGGCCTATGCCGATGGCGGTGGCGGTGGGTATCTACGGGCCATTCAGAGCAATGTGGTCGATGCAACCGGGGCTGGTGATGCATTTTCCGGGGCGGTGATCTTCGGACTGCTGAACGATGTGCCGATAGACGAGGCGATGCGATTGGGAATCACCGCCGCGTCCTTGACCATCGAAAGTACCTATACGGTACTGCCCAACCTCAGCCAGGAGCTTTTGTACGACAGGCTTATGGCTTGACCGGTTCTTCTTCTTCGTGTTCGCCGTCCGGGGCCTCTTTGACCTCCCAGACGGAATTGGCGATGTCGATAAACAACTGCCCATCCAGGTGGTCGATTTCATGCTGGAACACCCGTGCCAGCCAGTCTTTCACTTTGATGCGAATATCCTTGCCGTGCCGGTCCTGCCCGGTAATCACAACCGACTCGTGCCGGTCCACCTCGCCCAGGTAGCCGGGGATCGACAGGCAGCCCTCCACGCCGGAGACGATCTTACGACTGGCCTTGATGATTTTCGGATTGGCAACCGCGTATAGAACACCGGCATCGCTGCCGTATTCCTCTTCATCGTCAGGCAAATGGACGACGATCACCTGCTGGCTGACCCCCACCTGGGGACCGGCCAACCCCACGCCGGGTGCATCCAGCATGGTCTCAACCATGTCGTCCACCAGGGTCTGGAACTTCGGATCAAAACTGATGACTTTGCGTGCTTTTTTGCGCAGCACCGGACTATCGGTTTTATGGATTTCTAGAACAGCCATGATTCAATGCTCATATCTCGTATACCTTTATTTTAGCGCAAACTGGCAGCGCGGCGTATGCCAGTTTAGCGACGGCGCGGAACATTCGGTGGACGCATTCCGCGTGGCGTCTGTTTTGGTGGTGGACTCGCCGGCTGCTGTGGGATCAACGGGCTGACCGATGGATCAATATCGTTCGGGTCCATACCGGCGTTCACTGTCTCGTGGTAGACCGAGAGATATTCGGCGATTTCTTCCCGCCGGCGACGCTCAGATTCCAGCGACTCACGGCTTTGCGCCCGACTGCGGCGGCGTGTGATCTCGGCCTGTACCTCCTGTGGACTGGGGACGGCCCGGAAAATCTTCTCATCGCCCCGGTCACCACCGATCAACGAGATAATCACATCGCCATAATCGAACACAGCGCGGATGAACCCGGTACGCTCCGAGCGCACATTGTCGACGCTTTCCAGAAGAACCTGATCGTCCTCATTCTGTAACCAGAGCGGGCGCTGGTGAATGATTGTGATGAACTCATCACCAACAATGTAAATGTCGTTGCGCCAGTCCCAGTCCGCCAGATAGAACCAGATCAATCCGACGACGATCATGACAGCGCCAATCATCAGGCCGATTCCGCCCAACGCGGTCGGCAGGACAAACAGCGTAGCAATTCCCCATCCGACCAGCCATAAGGCCGGCCACATCACATGGCCTATCCAGAAGGTGATATGTTTGCGATAGACCTTTGCGCCGTCACTGCGGGTAAAGCTGGTACGCAAGGGCGATCCGAAGGTGTTTTCTTGCTCACCTTGCGCATTCGTGCCGCCCGATGTGTTCGCCGGTTGTTCACCTTGCAGCACCCGGTCTAGCTCGGCGCGGATGGCGTTGCGGTTCTCAACTTCGCGCCGCTCCTGGTACCGGTTGCGGTTCTCGAAAATTAAATCCTGCACACCATCCGGGTTGGGGATAACATTCAGCAGCATGTTGCCTGCATCACCCGCCGTCCGGATGTCCACCCGGCCATAATTGAATAGACGCGAAAACGGGTCAGTCGTCACCAGATCGGCGTTGACCTGATGGATGCTCGAAAGCGGCACCTCGTTAATCACCGTCTTAAACTGGTGGATCACTCGCTCGATATGGACCAACCGCTGGTCGGTCACAATGATATGATCGTTGCGCCATTCCAGCAGATTGTAGATGCTGATGGCCCCCACCAGCACGATGATGATCCCGGCCAGTGCCAGTGCCACACCGGCATTGGGCAGCGCTGTGAGCAGGATCAACAGGAGAGAGGCTCCTATCCACAGCAGGATCGATTTGCGCACCCATGCCCACCAGTGCCGCCGGGTATCCAGCAGCACCTCCTCGCTATCCCGCTGGCGGTTGAAGACACGTTCCTGGCGTTGGATGCGCTGTGCTTCTACCGGGATCGGGATATAGGTTTTCATCTCTGGGTGGTAGGAAATCACCCGCCAGAGAAGCTGGCGCGAGACGAAAATCACGGTAGACTGTTGCACGGCTCGCAGCGACGCCGATTCTACCGCCTCCTGGAACAGTGCAGCCTCGTTCAAATACTGGTTGGGGCCGATGATGCCAAGCTGGAATGCCTGACCCTGGGCGTTGACCTGGACCAACTCGGCACTGCCTGAAACGAACATATACATGCCCCGGGTACGTTCACCTTGCTGGAAGATGAACTCGCCCGCTTCAACGCGCAGTACGCGAAATGCATCCATCGCCCACTGGATATACTGTGGTGGTAAATTGGCGAAAAGCGGTAACTTACGGATGTGCGACTCTACAAAACGATCTGGCATGATTTTTACCCAACATCAACTATCGTTTCTATTGTAGCAAAAATCGTGCCATTATTGGCATGGTCACAGATCGAAACACATCGTGATTTGCAGTCCGGCCTGTCAATGGCGGAAGAATCCTGACGCTGCTTGATTGCTGTGCTGAATAGCGAAACGCCCATGACGATCTGTCACGGGCGGCTCAGAATTGGAAAGCCCAGGGGCGCTCGGATTATCCAGCGCCCCTTTGTACTATCTATCATTCAGTAAAGCCCTGTTCCTGCAATGCGGCGTGTGCGGCTGCCAGACGGGCAATCGGCACACGGAACGGTGAGCAACTCACATAATCGAGACCGACTTCGTGGCAAAAGGCGATGCTTTTTGGCTCGCCGCCGTGTTCACCACAGATACCCACTTCGAGTTCGGGGCGGGCAGCACGTCCCTTTTCCACACCCAGTTTCACCAGATAGCCGACGCCTTCCCGGTCAAGTACCTGGAAGGGATTTTCCGCGATGATACCGCGCTCGACATAATCGAGCAGGAACTTGCCCTCAGCGTCGTCACGGCTGATACCGAAGGTGGTTTGTGTCAGGTCGTTGGTACCGAAGGAGAAGAACTCGGCGTGTTCTGCCATCTGATCAGCGGTGATGGCCGCACGCGGCAGTTCAATCATCGTGCCAACCTTGTACTCGACTTCTACACCGATTTCGTCCATGACTTCGCGGGCGACTCGATCAACAAGTTCCTTGATGTAGGCGACTTCGGTCGAGACGGAGGTTACAGGGATCATAATTTCCGGTTTGACGTCGCGCTTTTCCAGCACAAGCTGACAGGCAGCGGTGAAGATCGCACGGACCTGCATCGCGTTGATGTTCGGGCGCAGCATGCCGAGGCGAACACCGCGGAAGCCAAGCATCGGATTGAACTCACGCAAGCTCTCAACGGCCACCATCAACTCTTCAATGCGTGCCAGTTCATTCGGACGGTCGTCCATCAGACGCAGACCAGCAGCCCGCAGCGCGAGGTTTTCGTGGTCGGGCATGAACTCGTGCAGCGGCGGATCGATCAGGCGGATGATGACAGGCAGACCCTCCATCGCCTTGAAGATGCCGTAGAAGTCGTCCTGCTGGAAGGGCAGCAGTTGTTCGAGATGTTCGGCTTCTTCTTCACTGTTGGGTTCGGAGAGGATCATGGCCTGGACAATCGGGAGACGTTCTTCAGCGAAGAACATGTGTTCCGTGCGGCACAGACCGATACCACGTGCGCCGAAGTCACGGGCGCGGCGGGCATCAGCCGGGTAGTCCGCGTTGCCATACACATTCAGACGGCGGAACATGTCTGACCAACTCAGGAGCTTCTGCAGGTAGTCTTCGCGCTCGAAATCTGGCTCGACCATGTTGATCTCACCAACGAAGACCTCTCCGGTGGCACCGTCAAGTGAAATCACCTCACCTTCACGGATGACATGATCATCGACCTTCATAACGCGGTTGCGGACGTCGATGTCGAGGTCTTCGGCACCGGCAACACAGGGGGTACCGAACTGGCGGGCGACCACCGCGGCGTGGCTGGTCGCGCCACCACGACTGGTCAGGATGCCTTTGGAACTCAGCATACCGTGAACGTCATCCGGTTTGGTTTCCGGACGCACCATGATTACGTCTCTGCCAGCTTTGCCCCACTTTTCAGCGAGGTCAGCGTCGAAAGCGACGATACCGACAGCAGCACCCGGTGATGCATTCACACCGGTACCGATCATTCTACCGTTTTCGGTCGCCTGTTCTTTGTCGTTCAGATCGAACTGCGGGTGAAGCAACTGTGACACCTGTGCCGGAGCAACACGCAGCACGGCTTCTTCACGACTGATCAGACCATCTTCTGCCATTTCCACAGCGATACGGACGGCGGCGCGAGCAGTGCGCTTGCCGTTACGGGTTTGCAGCATCCATAGTTTGCCACGCTCAATCGTGAATTCCACGTCCTGCATTTCGCGGTAGTGGTTTTCGAGCTTGTTAGCAATGGTGATGAATTCCTCAAAGACCTGGGGATTCTCGTCTTGCAGGGTCGCAATCGGTTTGGGGGTGCGGATACCCGCGACCACGTCCTCACCCTGTGCGTTAAGCAGATAGTCACCGAACAGGATGCTTTCGCCAGTGGAGGGATTGCGCGTGAAGGCGACACCTGTACCGGAGTCATTCCCCATGTTGCCGAAGACCATCGTCACGACGTTAACGGCGGTGCCGAGGTCATGGGCGATACCGGCAGCGTTACGATAGTCGGTGGCACGCTTGGCACCCCACGACTTGAAGACCGCTTCTATCGCCAGTCTAAGTTGATCGTAGGGGGCCTGCGGGAAGTTGTCGCCGACTTCAGCCTTATAAATCCTCTGGAACTCCGCCGTGATGTTTTTCCAGTCATCGGCGCTGAGGTCGGTATCCAGGGCGACCCCTTTAGCCTTCTTGATTTCAGTCAAGTGGTCCTCAAATGCCTCGTCATCGATGTTCATGACGACGGAACCAAACATCTGCACAAAGCGGCGGTAGCTGTCGTAAGCGAAGCGTTCGTCACCGGTCAGGGCTACGAGTGCCTGCACTGTCTCGTCATTCATGCCGAGGTTCAGTACGGTGTCCATCATACCGGGCATGGAGAACTTCGCACCGGAACGTACCGAAACCAGAAGCGGGTTTTCGTTACTGCCAAAGACCTTACCAGTTTGTTCTTCGATGACCTTGATGGCATGCAGTGTCTGATCCCACAAACCGTCGGGGAACTCGCCGGTAGCGGAGTAAATATTGCAGGCTTCGGTGGTGGCAGTGAATCCTGGCGGTACCGGCACACCGATGCGAGTCATATCGGCAAGGTTAGCGCCTTTACCACCGAGCAAACCACGAACTTTCTCCCAATCGCCACCGACGTACTCTTCTGCCTGTGACACTTCGTCAAAGAGGTAGACCCACTTGGTGCTGCCCGCACCTTCTTTGGTAGGTTCTTTTGCTGCAACAACCATGATTTCATCTCTCCTATCTTATGTGATCGGGTGTTATCTGAGATATTCGATGGCAATGGAAGCTTGCAACGTCCAAATCCATCCAGATCACGGCGTTTTAACAACGCTCATGTCTCTGTTTGATGGATTCGCTTTCTTCCATCCACCGTACAAGTCTCTTCTCAAGTCTCTTGAAGTAACTTGTACCACGCTTAATCAATTCTAATCAATATTGATTTATTGAGATTTCTCCCTCAAATCTGTGATGACCTTGACCCGTTCATCTGGAATGTTCAGACCATATTCCGAATGCCAGAATGATGTGATCTTTCCGGCTGTCTCGCCGCTATGAATGGTGTCATCAACAAAGAAGGAATTACCACAGTATAGATGATGGAACTTACATTCGTGTTTGCCACACGCCCATGCGCCGACCAGACATTTGTCTTTCTTCTGGCTGACGACTTTCACTTCCGGTGTCAGACGGACAGAAAAACCCATGTATTCCTCATCGGGGTCCAGCATCCATTCTGGAAAAAGCACCATGAGGGTGGTATTTGGCTTGTCTTTATAAATCTGCACGAAGTGCTGGTAACCCAGAATCGCAGTGTGAGCGATCAGACAGGGAAGTGCAGATTTATCCTCGTTGTAGCAGCTCTGGGCAAGACCCCGAAACGACTCCTGCCAACTGCTGCTGCCAGATCGGCTAAGCTGCGCGAGTTTGGTCCCCTTGACGCGCACATCCACCGGCATGGCTTTGGCCCAACTGCAAAGCAGGTCTTTGAGTGCGTTGATGTTGTAGTCGGGATCGACGAAAAGGAGAGTCAACGCTTCGATACACTGGCGTTTCTGCTCCCTGTCTTCTATAGCTTTGATGATGAGATAGAGCGCTTCGTATGTGAAGCGATCCACCAGTGATGCAATCTCCGAAGGTCCCATGAGTGCGCCGTTATGAGCCAGCGCGTAGCGTACACTTTCCGGATACAACGAACGATAAAAGGATTCTGTTGTACTCTGGGATTCCTGACCTCCACGTAACCATCTAAAGAAACCCATAAACATCTCTCACCATTTATAACAATCATGCACGCCACTAGTTTAGAGCCTTTGGGGATATATGAAGTAGTTATGGATGATATAGTTCAACAGTGACGAAAGTGAGTAAATACCAGGCGCACCGGGGGATGTGAGTCAGGGAGTCTGGCGCAAAAGAGGATGTATCGGTGGCAAGATGGGGTGGTTCAGGCCACCCCACCGGCAAGGGATCAACTAATTGTACGGCACGAAGCGGAAGCGGTTTTCGCCTTCGGTGCGGGTGATGTAGCCGACGCCAGGGAAGGGGAAGTGATAACCGATGACCGGCATCTGCTCGTCTGCGGCACGGGAGAGCAGCGCGATGCGGGTCTCGGTCGCCTGCTGCGGGTCGGCGTCGAACTGGATCGCCAACGACGGATTCGCCACATGGACAAAGGCGCTGATGGCGCTGTCAACAATATGCATGATCTGGCTACCGTTGGATAACATGATGAGGGCGTGATGGCCGGGGGTGTGACCGGGAGCGGCGACGGCCTGGACACCGGGAACAATCTCATCCTCGGCGTTATAAATCGAAAGCTGATCGTTATCAGCATAGGGCGCGATAGCTGTCGCAGCACCGCCGGTGAAGGCTTCCGCATTCGCCTGCACAAAGTCGTATTCCGTTTGTGATAGATAGTACATGGCGTTGGGGAAGTTGACCGCGCCTTCGGTCGAAAGGCCGCCAACATGGTCGGGATGCCAGTGTGTGCCGAGGATGCCGGTTACATCCGCCGGCGACATACCCAGGATTTCCATACTGGGGACGAGTGCGCCGCCGCGACCGGTGTCCACGAGATAGACACTCTCACCCGATTGAATCATCATGACATTAAAGGTGTTCAACAACTGGTCCGTTGGCAGGTTGCTGGATTGCAGTTCTGCCTGCACCGATTCCGCCTGCTCTTCCGTGCCTAAAATCGCTGTATCCAGTGGCGACACCCCATCTTTGATGGCGGTGATTTGCAGATCACCGACCGTAAAGCGATAGATGCCGAAAATGTCGCCTGATGGACCGCTCACCTGGGCCAATGATGGCGCTGCCTGGCGGCCTGCCAGTGCGACCGCCATGCCCGCTCCTGCACCTTGCAAAAATCCACGCCGAGAAATCATACGTTAATCCTCCATAATCTGTATGTGGAATTGAGTCCGTTTAACACGGTAGTCAGACCTGCTAAACACAGGATGAGCAGAATTGTAGAGATTGGTTCGAGGTAGAGGGGAAAGGGGAGGAATACCACGACCTCCCCTTTGAATGAGTCAGATGTTTAGCGCCAGTTTTTGCTGCTGGCGTTCAAACACGGATACCAGATAGAGGATCATCGCCCCGGATAGTGCCAGCAGGATGCCGAGGTCGATGGCGATGTCGCCGAGGTTGGCGTTGTTCTGGCTGATCTCAATGACCGGGTTCATCATGTAGTAGGTCGGAAAAACCTGCTGTATCCACTCCGGGATATCGGGAAAGATCGCCAGAAAGCCCGGCATGAACAGCACAAACCCCAACGCTTTCGTCACCGCCATCAAGCCGGTCACGCTATTGATGAACGTCCCCAGGATCACCCCGGCGACCGATGCCGTAATCGACCCCAGCGCCAGTGTGCCGACCAGCAGAGCCGGATCGTTGCCGAAAGCGTTGTTGATGACCAGCACCACCATCGCCATCACCGTGCTGATAACCACACCGATGATCGCTTTAGACACGTACACTTCAAGCAGTGTCGTCGGTGTCACCGTCAGGCCCAGCAGGGTGCGGTTGGCTTTTTCATCGACCAGAGCCGAAGCTGGCAGCAGCAGACCGCCCAGGATAATCGTGGCGATGACCAGCAGTGGCAGAAGACGCTGTGTCCAGGTGAGTGTGTTTTCCTCCCCTAACTGGTTGATGTCCAGTGTGACGGGTGGCTCTGTGCCGGTCACGTCCAGATACGCCTGCTGCAAGGCACTGTTGATCGTAAGCTGGTCGTTGGCTGGCGCTTCGGCCCAGATATAGCGCGTCAGATCGGCAGTGCCGGACGCCAGCGCGGAGTCGAAGTTCGCCGGGATGACAATTCCCATCGCAACGACACCGTTCTCGGTGTCGGCCCGCAGGTCATCACCACCGGTATACAGGCGCGTATCCAACTGCGAGGCATCCGTGAGTAAGCGCGTCACTGCCGAGTCGCCCTCATCCAGAACACCGAGGCGCGGCTTTTGATCGAAGATGTCGCCAAACACCAGCGACACCAACAGAGACAGCACCACCGGGTAGACTATCGCCAGGATAAAGAAGAGATTCCCCGCGCCGTGCCGTAGTTCCTTTGCAACCAATACGCTAATACGATACAGGCTCATGATAGACGCCTCCTCAGCAGCAGGCTGCTCGCGCCCAGCAGTACAATGCTGACAACAAACAGTGCGATCAGATTAGTGGTGACATCGCCCCAGGTTCCTTCCAGATTGACGGTCTGATGTACGGTGTCGATGAAGAAGAACGACGGGATCAGGTTAATGAAGTCATTTGCGATTCCCGGTGCAACCAGGGTAATCGCGGGGATCATCAGCAGCAGGATGACCAGAATGCTCCATCCCATGACCGTCACATAATCCTCAGATAGGGCCGCGACAAGGAAGGCCAATCCGCTGATGAACAATCCACTCAGCAGCAGGGTAACGATCAGAATCAGCGGTGCGCTGAATAGCTCACCGACAACCAGCAGCAGTAAGAATGACTGCGAAAACGCCAGCCCAACGCCGATCATCGCTTTTGCCGTGAAAAACTGGCCCATGCCTAACGGTGTAGTCAGAAGCCCCTGTGCTGTTTTCGCTTCGATTTCCTCCACGATCAGCCCGGCCAGCCCCATCATCTCGACGGCGTATATTACCAATAGCAGCATCGGTATCAACCGGTTACGCAGCGGGGTCGGCTCGTCCAGATGAACGGGTCCCAACACTTCAACCGTCTCGTTGACCAGCACCGGCGTACCGGCACCGATACTGAGGATACTCGACAGCACATCGTTATAAGTACGGCGTACATTCTCGTTTGTCCCCGGTGCATAGTAGACGGAATAGGCATCCTGGCCGGTGGCTGCTGCTGCGGTCAGCGCCAACCCGACCGGGTAATCCCCATTATCAATCGCAGCGATCAGGTCATCTTCGTTATCGAAGATTGCCGCCTCAATCGGCTCGCCAAAGCGATCCGCAAGGGTTTGTGGCACGCCGTCCCCGACATACAGCGCCAGGTCCAGTGTTTGATCCACGTTATCTGGCAGCAGCAGAAAGACGGCGATGAACATGCCCAGGCTGAGTATCGTGATAACCAGGTTGAACTGGTTACGGAAGAACAGCTTGATGTCTTTTTCCAGCAGTGCAGCTATCATCCGACCAATCCTCGCCCGGTGATTTCCACGAAAATGTCCTCGAGCGTTGCTTCTTCGCTGTGCAGCGTGGCGATACGTTCGTCTTTGAGCAGATCGAAAACCACCTGCGGCGCGGTCTCGTCCAGGTCGATCTCGCGCACCTCAATTCCGCCATTTCCGTCCTCAATCTCGATCTTGATGGCACGTCGGCCATACTGGCGCTTGAGCGCGGCGGGCTTATCCAGGGCGACAATCTGACCCCTGTTGATAAACGCGACTCGATCCGAAAGCTTATCGGCCTCGACCATATCGTGCGTCGTCAGAAACACTGCCGCTCCGTTATCCGCTGCCTCGCGGATGATGCCCTGGATGGTCTGGGCCGAGACCGGATCGAGGCCGTCGGTTGGCTCGTCCAGGAACAGCACACGCGGGGTGTTGACCAGTGCCCGCGCCAGCATCAAGCGCTGCTTCATACCTTTGGAGTAGTTGGCAACCCGCTCTTTCTCGCGTCCGTTCAGGCCCACTTTTTCCAGTAAATGCATCGCGTCGAAATTCTGCACCCGGAACAATCGGGCGTACAGCTTCAGATTTTCCAGCGCATTCAACTGCTCGTAGAGATTGGTCGTCTCGAATGAGACACCAATATACTGCTGTATCTGGTTGGTGTTGCGGGTGATGTCCTGTCCCAGCAGTTTCGCCGTGCCGCTGGCCGGGCGCAACTGG
>CAYQJO010000042.1:0-24022 GCA_964417785.1 uncultured Anaerolineaceae bacterium
ACCCATTTTTTTTTTTTTTTCAAGACTGGTTTGGAGAAAAGGGGAGCTTTTTATGCCTCCTTTGGGGGGGTTTAATTTTCGTTTCGCAATGCAAGATCATAACCGCCGATGGTACCACCGTAGATGGTGCCGAAATGGGTGGCGACGATAGTATATGTGCCATCCTGGCTGAGGCGCACATTGTTGATGAGCGAGTTGGTCGTGTCGTTGGCGTCGTCGTTGGTGGCGATCTCAATGCCGAACGGGTCCAGAAGGAACAGGAGTGTATCCAGTGTCCCAGATGTCCGGTTCATGCTGACCGTGACTACATCGCCCGCCAGACCCTCGAATGTGTACAGATCAAACTTATTCTGTGGGGTGATGCTGCCGGGGATCGACTCACCGCCTGTCAGTGCGACCGCCGCTGCCTGCTCCGATTGGATATTGAGGGTTTCGCTGCCACCGATAATGCCACCGACGTCGCCAGTAGCAACCCGATTCTGATCAATCGTAAAGCTGGTCAAATAGCGCTCGGTGAACTCAATCGGCACGGTGTCGGTGAAGATCAACTGTCCATCTACGACGATGAAGATGTTGAACACGACCGGACGGAAGTCATCGCACTGGCTGCGATACCACACATCGACTTCGTAGGAGCCGATGCGCAGAAACCCTTCCGGCCAGTAGATGTAGGAGATGGGTGTGCCTTCGCTGACCGTACAGTTGATGTTGCCGGAAACCTCCAGCCGCCCACCGCTCTGGACCGCCGTCTCGTCGTTGAAGACCGAATCGCCGAAGGGATCGCGGACCAGCAAACGTAGTTCGGCGTTGGTCTCCCAGGTGATAAGAACCTGGATGTCGCCGTTGGGCAGGTCGAACTGGGCCAGTTCGGCATTGGCACTGGCGCGATTGAGTGCAAGCTGATAGCGGCCTTCGGTACCGCCCACATCCTTACCGTAGCGCGAGGCGAAAACGGTATAAGTATCGGTGGTCGGCAGGCGCAGGTTGTTGATGGCTGAGTTGGTGTTGACCGCTGACTCGATGTCATCATTGGCACCGACGATCACGCCAGCCGAGTCCAGCACCAGCACCAGGGTATCCAGGCTGCCTTCTGTGGCGGTCATATTGAGCGAGACGGTCTCGCCACTGTTGCCGTTGAAGGTATAGGTCTGCCAGGGTTGGTCGTTGGTGATAAGGCCCGACACAGGCAGATCAGGTACGATCTCCTGATCGGGGAGGGCCAGAATGTCCTGGGCGGATATCGGCAAAACCTGCGTATCGGTGTAGGGACCGGCAGTGCCAACAGACGCACTGCCATCACTGTTGACGGTGTAGCTGGAAATGAACACATTGGCGATGTTGTTGACGGGTGCCGGTACGCTGCCCTGGATGGGGTCAAGCGGCTGGCCGTCAACTGTCACCTGCACGGTGAAGTCAACCGGCTGGGCATTGGCGCAGCTCTGCCGATAATAAACCAGAATCTCATAACTACCGATAGCGTGCGAGCCGGGTGACCATGAGGCTGTTTCGACAGCGGGTGGCTCCGTCAGGACCTCGCACAGGCCGTTGGCATCCAGCCCGAAACTGCCGCCGCTGGCGGTAGTCCGCGAGTCCCAGAACAGCGACTCTCCGGTCGGCTCACGCACCTGAAGGTTCAGGTCGTCCTGGGTGTTCCAGGTCAGTGTCACCTGCATGCCATTCAGCATGTTGACCTGTCCCTGCTGGAATGTGACTTCTTCCTGGGGGACCTGAGTTGGCTCAGGTGTTTCCACGACCGTCCGTGTGATATAGCTCAGGGTGATGACGAACGATCCTTCCAGAATAGTTTCAACACCGGGCGTCGGGAAAATCGTGACGTAATAGGTGCCGGTACGCTCCAACCGGACGTTATCCAGGGTGCGTGGTGAGTCAGCATCGACAATCTGAAGCTGGCTGATAAAGCTGCCATCAGCATCGGTGAATGCCAATGTCAGCGCCAGACCGGCCTGTGGCTCCAGGGTCAGCGAGATTACATCACCCGCTGCCGAGTCGAATAGATAAACCTGTGCGGGTTCAGTCACAGAGACTTCTCCCTCGACCGCCAGGTCTGGTGTAAGGACGCGGTCGCCCTGCTGGGCGGCTGCCGGCACAGTCAGCAGTATGAGCAGAGTAATGAGTAAGATTGCACGGCGCATTCGTTTTCTCCTCAGTCCGATTAGAATGCAGAGCAAGTGTAGCCCATCGTGGGCCAGTCGGAAAGCAACGGTTGCCCGACGTTAGCCGGGTCGGGCGGTAGCGGCGATTTTGGGCTTGAGTTCGACGGTGGTGGTTCGTCCAGCGAAGACCTCAACGATTTCCGAAACGCGCTGGCCGTCGTACTGGGTGACGACCTCATACAGTCCGGCCTGTACATCACCGAAGACGAAGTTCTCCTGCCAGATGGGGTCTTCGTTTACATCATTGACATTATCAAGGTAGGTGTAAGTCTCGGTGCTGCTGACCGCCAGACCGGTGTTATAGCTGCGCAGGGTAATGGTCTGATTGACAATCAGGTTGTCGCGTGCATCAACGAGGCGACCGGCAATCGTGCCACGCCCGACATAGGGTACCATCCATAGTGCTGGATTGTACGAGTCACCGTAGCGCAGATCACGTCCTGGCGGTCCCATGCGGACCTCGAAATGGAGATGAGGGCCGGAGACCCGTCCACTATCGCCGTTCAGCGCAATCGGATCGCCGTCCTGGACAATTTGCCCTTGCTGCACCAGTACGCTTTGTAGATGGGCGTAGAGCGTCCAGAGTTGCTGCCCATTCCAGCCGAAATCGTGTTCAATGACGACGACATTACCATAGCTGGGCGATCCTTGAAAGTAGGGATCGTCGTCGGTTGAGGCGAAAATGACCGTGCCTGAACCGGCGGCGCGGACGGTTGTGCCGATGTCATTGGGCATGTCGATGCCGTGATGAATGCGCGACGGGTTATCCAGTTCCAGTCCGTCGGACCCGAAGGGATAGTAGAAGATGCCGAAATTGGTGGCGTTTGAGTCGATAGGGCGGGTGAAGTAATAATGGTCACGCCCCTGGGGGTCGAGGTTCAGCGGCGGTGAATAGGCTGGTGGCTGCCAGACCTGTGTCGGCCCGCTGGCGACGACCTGCACCGGCGGTGAATCGTCGTCGCCCGCCGGTGTGATGGTCGGCAGGAGCGGTGTCGGTGTAATTCCCACACTGACCGGGGCTACCGTAAACAAAACATCTTCGCCCAGCGCTGCCGCCGGGATCAGGGTCGATGTCGGGCCGCTGGCGGGAGCCAGGGTCGGGGCGGCGAACGGCTGTGTGGGAATGGCGATGGTGGGCATGGCTGTGGTGTCGCTGCCAAAGTTGGCGCTAAAGATGTCACGCAGGGGATTGGCAGCGCTGGTCGACGGTATTTCAGTCGGCACGACCACGCGCAAAGATTGGGCTGGCTGGGCGTTCTGGTAAAGCAAAAAGCCAAATCCACCGAGTATAACCATGAGTACCATGACGGTTATCAGGTTGCTGCTGCGCATCATCCCTCCTGTGTCGCTGTCGGGATCGGGGCGGGTGTCGGGGTTGGCATCCAGGCCCCAAGCTGGGCTGCGGTATACAGTTCGCGCATGGCATTGATCCAGTCCAGACCATCGGTTTGGCGGAAGGTCCAGTAATTGATGACGTTGCGGTTGGCTCGCCAGTCCTGCCCGGCAGCGACCCGTTCCCATTTGTAGTCGGCAGCGATCTGTGTCAGATCGACATAATAACCGTCGGGCAGGGTATCGCGCAGTTTACCACCCTGGTCATACGCCTCAACATCGCCCGCGAGCGCAGCGCTGAAATCCCAGGGCATATGGCGCAGCGGCTCACCAAGCTGGCCGGTCTGGGCTTCGTCAGCGACACGCACAAACACGCGCCAGTAAGTTGCCAGATCGCTGTCCTCGCGCACCACCTCGAAGGGCGGCGGGAAACCCGCCTGGATACGGTTGAATGAGAAGGCGCGTCCGGTCCGGTGCCAGTTACGATTCGGCACCCCCGGTTCTGGCCGCCGGTCCAGGCTCCACAAGGCATCGCTGAGGGTACCGAGGAAATCGACACCGCTCGCGTCATTGACCTGCTGGCGCAGCGCGTTGAACGAGTCGTTCACCCGGTCGCTGAGGACTGCCGGTTCGACGCCATCAACGTTGAATATCGGTCCCAGGCCGTAGGGTGGATCGTCGTTGGTGCTGACCACCTGCTCCTCATATAGTGGTGTCTCGACAGCCAGCGGCAGTCCCCCGGCATTTACCAGGGTTGATGGCAACGGCGCACTCGTCCACACAGGGAGGGTTGCGCCTTTTCGTGCCTGGATCACTTCTGTTGTTACGCCCGCTTCAATGTAAGGCGCGGCGGTAATCAGGGCACCTTCACTGGAATCGACTGCGAACACGATGCTGCTGCCGTCGGGCGACCACGCCGGGGTCCGGCCCCGGCGGAAGGCGGCGGCTTCGGCATTGGGATCATCGACAGGCTTGATGAACACGGTCTCGGATCCGGCTTCGACCGCGCTGTAGGCCAGCACTGTGCCGTCGGGCGACCATGCCGGGTAGTCTTCATGGCGATTGGGTGTATTGGTCAGGTTGAAGACACTGCCGTCGTCCAGCGAGACGACATAAATATCCTGGTTGCCATCACGCCAGGAGACAAACGCGATCCGGCGGCCATCGGGCGACCAGGTTGGCGAGAAATCAGCACTATCGGAAACGGCCAGCGGAACCGGCGTCTCCGAGCCATCCGACCGCATGACGAAAATATCGAGATGGGTGCCGCTCTGGTAAACCTCATAAACCAGGAATGCGTCATCGGGACTCCACTTCGGACGCCCCTCAAACGCCAGATTGTAGGTCATGCGGGTGGTCTCGCCGGTGATGAGATCGTAGATGTACAGGTCCCAGTTGCTATCTTCCTGCCGTGACGCATAAGCCAGACGCATGCCGTCATTGGACCATGCGGGATCGCGGTCGTCCTCCGGTGAGTTGACAATGCGAATCGGCGTCAGACTGCCGACCGTCACGGTCCAGATGTCGGATTGTCCGGCTTCGCGCTGGACAAAAGCCAGTGTACCGGCCTCCTGCAAGACGGCGGGAAGCGCTGTGGCGGTTGGCACAGCGGTGGGCAGATTTAAACCGACCGGCTGCTGTGGTTCTGTGTCCTGGGGATCGTCCACCGGGCCGGTGTTCAAACCGGGCGACATGGGGATAATCGGGTTGTCGCTGCCGGTGTTGGATGTCGCCCAGATGACGACACCCATCAGTGCCGCCAGTACCACTACGACCATGCCGCTAAGGACGCGGTTTTGCGCCCGCAGCGGGTCCTCGATGATGCTGGTGTCGATTTCGGCGCGGGCGCTGCGGCGAACCATTGTGTTTTCGGCGGCCTGCCGGGCATTAATAGCCGTGCGATTGGTCAGGCGCAGCACAAAATTGAGCAGGACCAGTGCCACCCCGCCGATGAAACCAAGAATGGTGACAACCACCCGCCGGATGTGGTTGAACAGCCAGAGCAAACCGCCCACAATTGCCAGGACAACGCCCGCGATTAGCTTGAAAACGTTGCCCGTTGATCCGAGCAGTCGTTCAACCCCGCTGACTGCCAATCCTACCAGACCAGCGCTGGTTTTGATGGCGACGACACCGAGACGGTCTGTCACACGATAGGCACGTAATAGCATACGAATTTCCTGATACCTGACGTGCATTGTACTGGCAAAAGGGGTTCGCGGCAAAGAGTGTTTGCCTTCTTTGCAATCTTGCGTCATATTTGTAATTACAAACAGTTTATCCTGGGAGTTTAATACACAATGCGGCGTTTGTTAGCTTCAATCCTGTTTTGCTTTGCTTTGCTTCCTGCACTGGCACAGTCCAGTGAGCAGCTTACCCATACTGTCCAACCCGGCGAAAATCTGTACCGGATCGCACTCCGTTACGGCGTGGACATCAATGAACTGGCACAGGTGAACCAGATCACGGATGTGTCGCGCATCTTTCGCGGACAGGTTCTTGCCATCCCCGGTTTGAGTGTGCCGGATGACAGTAATGAGGTGGTCAATCCGCTGGTCGCCGGAACACCGGCGAAGCATGTGGTGCAGCCGGGCGAGTCGCTGACGATGATCGCCAATCTATACGGCATGACAGTCGAGCAGTTGATCCGGGCCAACAACATCGCCAGTCCGAATTTCATACATCGTGGTCAGGAGTTGAACGTTTGGACAGCGGAGACAGTGCAGCAGAACGCGGTCGCGCCCGATTCGCTACCAGACGCCCTGACGGCGGGACCGCAGCCGGAGTCCGCCACCACCTATACGGTGCAATATGGTGAACATCTGTCGCAGATCGCCCGTCGGTTCGGCATCACCTGGACTGCACTGGCACAGGCCAACGGGATTGTCGATCCAAATCACATCCAACCGGGTCAGGTCCTCTCGATTCCTGGTACGGATAGCACGGTTGCTTCACCGCAGCCACAGCCCCAGCCCCAGGCGGCAGTCGTTGCCGATAGGGGTATTATCCAGCCGCCAGAGATTGTCGCGCCCGCAGCGACAATCGCACAGGGCAAGCAGATCATCGTAGACCTGAGCGATTCGCGGATTTATGCCTATGAGAACGGGCAGGTGGTGCATTCCGTGCTGGCATCGACCGGCCTGCCGGCGACGCCCACCGTCCAGGGAGATTTCACGGTCCAGCGACGTATCCGCGCCCAGACGATGAGCGGGCCGGGTTATTACCTGCCGAATGTTGAATGGGTGCTATATTTTTACGCCGGGTACGCCATTCATGGCACTTACTGGCATAGCAATTACGGTCAGCCGATGAGTCATGGTTGTGTCAATCTACCCAACCATGAAGCACAGTGGTTCTTTGACTGGGCACCCATCGGCACGCCGGTTCGGGTACAGGCTTAGGCCAGTCCCATCTTTTCGGCGTCGGCCTGCATGGCGTCCAGCACAATTTGAATATGGTCATCGAGCGCCACGCCCAACCGGGCGGCAGCGTGTTCGATTTCTTCGCGGTTGACCGGCGCAGCGAATGCCTTGTCCTTCCACTTTTTGCGGATAGACTTCAGTTTGACATCCAGGACGCTCTTGGAGGGCCGAACCAGGGCGACGGCGATGATAAAGCCGGTCAACTCATCGACCGCGACCAGAGTCTTCTCCATGTCGGATTCGGGCTTCACGCCGGTGATCTCCTCGGCGTGCGCGAGAATGGCACGGATGATGTCTTCCGATACGCCGCGCTCGCGCAGGATTTTCGATCCAACGACCGGGTGGCCTTCAACAGCGACATCAGGGTATTTCTCATAGTCAAAATCATGCAGCAGACCCACCACACCCCATAGATCGGGATCGCCGCCAAAACGTGGCGCATAGGCTCGCATGGTGCTCTCTACCGCCAGCATATGGCGGCGCAGGGTCTCGCTTTCGGTAAATTCGGTGACGATAGTCCAGGCTTCTTCTCGCTGCAAAACTCAACCTCCGGGATCATAGACTAATACGCTGATTGTAAATGGCTCACCGATGGCGATCTGACCGGGTGTGCGCAACTGCCATTCTCCGCCCACAGGTTCCAGGCTGCCGCGACCGGGCAGGGTTCCCTCGAACATCACCGTGACTTCCTCACCGACCGGTACCTGTTCGCGGATGAAGATGCGCGGCCCGGCGCTGAAACTCTCGCCGCTGCCAGGCATAAAGGTCAGCGATGTGTTGCGTTCCCAGTCACAGGTACCGGTGTTTATCAATATGATCTGGCGCGTATATTCGGTATTGATGGGGAAAAAGCCGCCATCTTCGCCGTCATCCGGTTGCTGGTCGATAAGTCCGTAATCGAAGGTGCAGGCTTCCGTCGTCGCTGTGCGGACAAATGCCTCGGTTGATGTGAGTACTGCCGCCGGTATGCTGGTGGCGGTCAGGGTTGGTGTCGGCGTGGCGGTGTCGGCCTTTGTGGCGGTTGCAGTGGCTGTCGCGGTAGCTGTGTTTGTCAGGGTCGGCGTCGGGGATAGAGTGAGTGTGAAAGTCGGTGTATCGCTCGGATTATCGGTGCTGGTTGGTGATGGCGTGTCCGTCAATGTCGGACTTGACGATACCGTCGCTGTGAGTGTCGGCGTATGGGTAGAGATTTGTATGGCGGTAAGCGTCAGTGTGGGGGTATCGGTGGCGTCGGCGGCACCGATCACCGGCAGTGCATCACGATTGGAGCCGATGGTGAATCCGACAACGGCGATGATGATGGCACCAAAAACTGCCGACGCGATAATCCAGGGATTGCGCCGGCTCGGTGGCTTCTTGTTTCTCGCTGGACGTGCTACGGCTTCCGACAGCGATTGGGTCGGTCCTTCGAGTTCAGGCTCACGTCGCGGCGGCAGTTCGACCGGACGAGTCCGGGCGGTCGTCGGGGAGTTAGAGATGCTGGCTTCCAGGTCTTTCACATCCTCAATGACGGTGTTGGCGTTCTGATAACGTTCTTCGGGTTCCTTCGCCATCATGCGGATGATGAGGGCATCGACCTCTTCCGGCAAACCGGGATGGATGTTGTATGCCGATGGAATTGGCTCGTTTAGATGCTTGAGGATCAACGCCAGCGGGGTCTCGGCTTCGTAAGGCGGAAATCCGGTCAACATCTGGAACAGGATAACACCGAGCGAGTATAAATCCGACCGTTCGTCGCCGGATTCACCGACTCCCTGTTCGGGCGACATATACGCCGGCGTACCGACCAGTCCGCCGGTCAAAGTGAACTGTGCGCCCGTGACCATTTTGGCGATGCCGAAGTCGGTCAGCACAACGCGGTCGTTCTCCTGCCGGTCCAGCATGAGATTGGCTGGTTTGACATCACGATGGATCATCCCGGCACGATGGGCATAGGACAGAGCATTGGCCGCTTCGCGGGTGATGCGCAGCGCTTCTTGAAGCGGAAACTGGCCGCCGTTTTGGTGAAGCTCAAACATGCGTTCTTTGAGCGTCACCCCGTCGATCAATTCCATGACCATATAGTAGCTGCTGCTGTCGGTGTCAAACTCGAAATCGTACACCTGGACGATATGGTTGTGCTTCAACCGTGCGATGTTGCGGGCTTCTTTCTCGAAGCGGTTTTTAAATTCAGCATCCTCCGCCAGGAAGGGGTGCAGCACCTTGATCGCCACATAGCGATCCAGATTTGCATGGTAGGCACGGTAGACTTCCGCCATACCGCCGCGCCCCAGGCGTTCGACGATTTCGTATTTGCCCAGTCTTTTCATATGCGATAGTAAACATGTAGCCGGGAACATACCACTCTTCCCGGCTAGTATACCGCAGGTTTATCCTCTGTCTGCATTAAGGCTACTTCTGAATACCGCCTTCGGTCATTTTGCGGGCGTCCAATGCCGCATCAATCTCGTCTTCGTTCATCAGTTCCATTTCCAGCACGACCTCACGCACAGATTTGCCTTCCGCCAGTGATTTCTTGGCGACCTGTGCGCCGCTGTTATAGCCGATGATGGGATTGAGGGCCGTCACCAGGATTGGATTGCGCGATAACCAGTTGCTCATGTTCTCCGGGTTGGCCTGAAGGCCCACGATCAGTTTGTCGGTGAACGCTCGCACCGAGCCGATCATCACCTGGACCATCTCGTTGAGATTGTGCGAGATGATGGGCATCATCACGTTCAGTTCGAACTGTCCGGCTGCGCCGGCCATATTGACGGTGTGGTCGTTGCCCATCACATGATACATTGCCTGATTGAGCATTTCCGCCAGCACCGGGTTAACCTTACCGGGCATGATGGACGAACCGGGCTGGACAGTGGGGCAGGTCAATTCGGAGATACCGGTGGTCGGTCCAGCGGAGAGCAGGCGGACATCGTTGGCGATGCGGGTGAAATCGTTGGCGAGATTGCGCAGGGCCGCCGAGAAGAAGACCGCGTCCTGCATCGACTGCATCGACTCAAACAGGTTGTTGGATTCATAGAGGGTGATGCCGCTCAGTTCGCTGAGTTTCCTGACCATGCGGCTGTGATATTCCGGATGGGCGTTGAGGCCAGTCCCGGCGGCGGTGCCACCTATACCGAGATGGCGCAAGCCGTCCGCGGCGAATTTCAGCTTCTCAACGTTGCGGGCGATGGCGGCACTCCAGGCCCCGACTTCCTGCCCCAGGCGCACCGGCACAGCGTCCTGAAGGTGGGTGCGGCCCGATTTGACGTATTCGTCCCAGGCGTCAGCGTTTTTCTGGTTTTCGTCGACGAAATGTTGCAGCGTTTCGATCAGTTCATCCAGCCGCCACAGCACACCCAGGCGGATCGCGGTGGGAATAGTGTCGTTGGTGCTTTGTGCCATGTTCACATGGTCGTTGGGATGAACGGGTTTATCCGGGTCATCCAGCTTGTAACCGAGGATTTCGTTGGCACGGTTCGCCATGACCTCGTTAGTGTTCATGTTATGGCTGGTCCCAGCACCGGCCTGGAATGGATCAACGACGAAATGCTCGTGGTGCTTGCCACTGATGATCTCGTCACCAGCCTGAATAATGGCATCGGCAATTTTGCTGTCCAGCAGGCCCAGGTCTTTATGGACTTCGGCAGCGGCACGCTTGATGATCGCCATCGACCAGATGAATGCCGGCCAGGGTTTCATGCCGCTGATGGGGAAGTTCTGGACGGCACGCTGGGTCTGGGCGGCATAGTAAGCGTTGGCTGGAACATGGACCTCACCCAGAGAGTCTTTCTCTATACGATACTCGTCAGTCATGTTTTAACTCCGTATCATGAACAAAAATAGGCGACCTCATATTAGTGTCGCCCCTTTTTGCATCATACTCCGAGATGGGTGGATTTTAAAGACTGAGCAGCGTTTCCAGTTTCGCTGACGATTCGGTTTTCATCTGCTGGTGCAGACTTTTGCCATGACTATCCATCGTGACAACCACCGGGAAATCTTCCACGCGGATGATCCAGAAGGCTTCCGGTACGCCGAATTCCAGCTTGTAGACGGTCAACACTTCTTTGACACTCTGGGCGATGAGCGAGGCTGCACCGCCAATGGCATGGAGATAAACCGCGCCGAAATCCTGGCATGCCTGGAGCGTTTGCGGTCCCATGCCCCCCTTGCCGATGACGGCTCTCAAGCCGAAATGCTCGATAACGGCGGACTGATACGGTTCTTCACGGATGCTGGTGGTCGGTCCGGCAGCGACAAACGACCGGGTGCCGTTGTCGTCGCGCACGACCGGGCCGCAGTGATAAATCACGCCGTCTTTGAGAACTTTTTGTAACTCCGCATACACACTGGCTTCCGCTTCCGGCGGACTGCCGTTGGTTTTGATGAAGTTCTCGATCATGTATTTGTGGGCAGCGTCGCGCCCGGTCGAGATGATACCGCTCAGTTGAACCGGTTCCCCGACTTCCAACTCGCGGATGGTGGCTTCGTTGATAGGAACGGTAAGCTTACGCATAGGTGATGTCCTCCCCCTGGACGATCATGGTGGCACGGCGGTTGGCCCAACACATGTAACCGATAGACACAAAATACGACGCGGGCAGACGATGCATCTTTGCCATCTTCACACCGAGCAGGGTGGTATTGCCACCGAAGCCCATCGGCCCGATTCCGAGTTGATTCCCTTCTTCCAGAATGCGGCCTTCCAGGTCGGCCAGTTCCGGATCGTCGTTGGTGTCGTCCAGCGGGCGCAGAAGCTGCTCCTTGCTCTTGACATAGGACGATCCCCGGTCGCCGCCGATGGCGACACCCAGCACGCCCGGTGCGCAGCCCAGGCCCTGCGCCTGGTTTACGGCGTCCAGCACCACCCGGCGTACCCCTTCCAGGTCGCGTCCGGCTCCCAGACTGGCGTTGGGCAGCTTGTATTGGGCGCTGACGTTCTCGCAGCCACCGCCTTTGAGCAATACCTGGGCTTTGATGCCGTCTTCTTCCCATTCATGGAAGTGCAGTGTCGGGAATTCGATGCCGCTGTTGTCGCCGCTGTTCTCTCCCGTAACGCTATCGACTGCGTTGGGACGCAGATAGTTGCGCTCAGTGGCGATGGCACAGGCGGCCTTGATCTTCTCCGTCAGTTTGCGGGTGGAGACACCGACCGGGTAGTGAATCTCGAAGATCGGTGTTCCGGTATCCTGGCAGATGGGTGTGGCGTTCTGGCGAGCCAGTTTGACGTTGTTCAGGATCGTCTCCAGCGCACCAGCGGCGGTGGAACCGGGTTCTTCGTTAGCTTGAGCATCGCGTAATGCTTGCTCCATGTCGGCGGGTAATTCAGTGGCGGCCCGTCGGATTAACTCGACAAAGGCGTCGGTCAGGTCTTGCATGTGTCCCCCTGGAACAAATAAAAAAGGCACTACGAACATTGTAGCGCCTCTTTACTCAGGGGGAAATTGAGACTTTATCTGGCAGCGGCGTAGAATTCAGCGACCTTGTCCCAGTTCACAACATTCCACCAGGCCTCGATGTAGGACGGGCGGAGGTTCTGGTATTTGAGATAATAAGCGTGTTCCCACACGTCCAGGCCGAGAATCGGGGTCTTGCCCTCCATCAGCGGGGTGTCCTGGTTCGGGGTAGAGATGATCTCAAGTTCACCGTTGTTGACAATCAGCCAGGCCCAGCCTGAACCGAAGCGGGTTGCAGCAGCGCTGGCGAACTGCTCCTTGAAAGCGTCGAAGCTGCCGAATTTGCTGTTGATGGCTGCGGCCAGTTCACCGGAGGGTGCGCCACCGGCATTCGGCCCCATAATCTGCCAGAACAGGCTGTGGTTGGCAAAGCCGCCACCGTTGTTACGCACGGCAGTGCGAATGTTTTCCGGCAGGGCATTCAGGTTGCTGAGGATTTCCTCGATGCTCTTGTTGGCAAACTCGGTGCCTTCGATGGCGGCATTCAGCTTGCTGGTGTAACCACCATGATGCTTGCCGTGATGAATTTCCATAGTCCGGGCGTCAATGTGGGGTTCAAGCGCATCCGTTGCATAAGGCAGTGCAGGAAGTTCAAAAGCCATTTGGCGTGATCTCCTTTGGGGTTGGAATTACAGACCATTTAATGGTAGAGGAACGGTATAAGAATCGTCTAAAGTTAGAGATGAGAGTCCGGTTAATATTTTTTTTCTTGTACTACATCATAACCTACGCGATGATCGCCTTTTTTCATGGGACTGGTTATGGTGTGTCATCCTGCATTATGATGGCGGGGTTTAAACGAAAGCCAGAAACCCATGACCCGACCCTATATCATCCTCGCCATTGGTGTATTCGCCGTCTCACAAGCCGCCATCATCATTCGTCTGGCACAGGATCAGGATGTGCCGTCGCTGGTGATCGCGGCGGGACGACTGGTGATTGCCTCGATCATCCTGACCCCGATGGTGCTGCGCCGGTCCCACTATCGCCAGCAGATGCGCCAGTTGAAACCATCGGATATGCGACTGGTTTTTGTCTCCGGTATCTTTCTGGCAGCGCATTTTTCCTTCTGGGTGTCCTCGCTCGAATATACAACCGTTCTTATCAGTGCGGTCCTCGTGACGACTACGCCCATCTGGGTGGCGTTTCTTGAATTGTTCTTTCTGCGGGCGAAATTATCGCGCATGGTACTGATGGGGCTGGTGATCGCGCTGTTGGGCGGGGTGTTCATCGGGTTGTCCGATGGCGGCAGCGAGGTCTCATCCAACCCGATCCTGGGCGCAGCCCTATCCGTTACGGGTGCGATAGCAGTCGCCGTCTACATGATTATCGGGCGTAAACTGCGCCCGACACTGGCGCTCGCGCCGTATATCTGGATGGTGTACGGAATCGCTGCGACGACGATGCTGCTGGTGCTGCTGGTGACAGGCACACCGGTAACGGGCTACGAACTGGCGGGTTACGGTTGGGTGCTGGCTCTGGCCCTGCTGCCGCAGTTAATCGGCCACACTTCGTTGAACTACGCTCTCGGCTACCTACCGGCGACCTACATCAGTGTTGCCACACAGTCCGAGCCAATTCTGAGCGCGATTGTAGCTTACTTCATCTTCACTGAAGTGCCGGGGTTGTTTCAAGTTTTTGGCGGTGTGGTTATTATGGTCGGGGTGCTGGTCGCAACTCTGGGTCAGGAAAAACCTTCATAATCCATTAATGTGCGTTTGAGTTTGCTGTGAGATAACCATAATGACCGTGTATAGCAGGAACGGGGAATATGCAGAACGACCGCATGAACTACATCATGATCGCTTTTCTTCTGGTGCTGATACTGGCCTTTTTCATCGTACAGAGCCAGATTCTCCTCAACTGATCTTCCGTGATGGCCTCTGGCTGGCGCTGCTGGCACTCTACATTCTGGCCGGTACGCATCTGGTACCCTTTCACGGTGATGAGTCGACGACGTTGTGGATGAGCCGGGATTACGGTTACAGCGTCATGTTCGGAGACTGGAACCGAGTGCAGTACCGGCAGTCTGCGCCAAACCCCACCGAACAGCATATGCGCCTTATCACTGGCTCATTGACGAAGCTGGCGATGGGGTTTTCCTGGCATATCAACGGTCTGGCTCCCTCAGACATCAACGAACAATGGGATTGGGGGGCGGATTGGAACTATAACTGGTCTACCGGCCACGCACCCGATGACTCGCTCTTGATGATGGGGCGCTGGCCCTCAGCCTTGATGTTGGCGGCGGGGGCGGTGGTGATCTTTCTGATTGGCAGAGCCATCGACGGGCGCACGGTGGCTTATGTTGCCAGCCTTTACTACGCGCTCAATCCGGCGCTGCTGCTCAACGGGCGGCGAGCCATGTTTGAAGGTGGATTGGTGCTGTTCAGTCTGCTGGGGGTGCTGGCGGCGATATGGGTGCTTGACAAACGCCATTGGTGGAGCGCTGTGGCGCTCGGCATTGCGACCGGACTGGCCGTTTCCGCCAAGCATCCGGCGGTCTTTACGGCGGTACCGGTGTTTGTCTATCTCTTTATCGTCGCACCAGCGCTGCGGCTGAAGCTGGTGATGGCAGGTCTGTTATCCCTGGCTGTGTTCTATTTGCTTAACCCCATCTGGTGGGGTGATCCGGTCCAGCGGGTCGGGCAGGTCCTTGAAGCGCGGCAGGATATTCTGGACGGCCAGGTAGCGGCCTTTGGCGGTTACGATGGTCCGCTCGATCAAACTGCCGGATTCCTGCGGCAAGCGCTGCTGGTCCTGCCACAATACTATGAAGTTCCCGCATGGGCTGACTACATTCGCGACCAGATCGACCGTTATGAGACGTCGCCGCTGCGGGGTGTGAGCATTGGTGGTTCCGTGATCGGCGGTATCTTGCTGGCCGGGTTGGCACTGTGGGGAGGTTGGCGATTGTGGCGCGGCGGCGATCATCGCCGCCGTCTAATTGTCGTGTGGACGGTAACGCTGCTTCTGTTTAGCTGGTGGCTGACGCCGTTGGAGTGGCAGCGCTACTATCTCATGGTTTACCCGCCATTGGGGTTGCTGGCTGGGGTAGGGCTTTCTTCAACGTGAACATCTGTTACCGTCTGGCCGGTGATGCGACACACGGGCTGGGCCTGCCGGCGGTCTCAGCGCAGGACCAGCAGGGAGTCTGAGAGCTTGCGCTGGATTGAGCGCGTGTTGAAGTGTTCCCAGACCGCCATGAAACCCTCTGCCTTTGTCTGTTGTTCCGCTTGCATCTGCTGGATGTAGATTTCCAGAATTTCCCGCTGTGGTTTCTTCAGTTTTGTGTTGTCGATCAATGCCTGTAGCTGCCCCTGGGCGACACTCAGATCGTTCAGCCGTCCGAGATAATCCTGTATCACTTTCAGGTCGTTGATAAACTGGTCGATGGAACCACCGAGGACATCGTGAAAATAAGACAGGATATACCGCAACTGCTTGAACTCAATGCGCAGTGCGTGAAGTGTCTCGATTTCGGCATGTTCCAGGACGGTATCATAGGCGCGGACTGCTGCCAGATGATCGTAAATCATACTCGGCAGCACATGACGTACCTGATAAGGGTGGACACCGTTGTCCGACATGCTGCGAACACCGGTCCCCGGTTCGAGCAGAAACGCGGCATATTGTTCCTGAAAGCTGGCGTAATAGGCACTGTCGAAGAGTGCGACCAGCTTCTTGCGAGCTTTGCGGCGGCGCTTATCCAGACTGGCGACAACACTGTTTAACTCAGCCCGCTGGGTTTCATCGAGCGTTATCTTGTATGCTTCCAGATCAGCGATCATGACATCCAGATCGCGGACTACGCCCAGGCTCCGGGCGATAGTGCGCAGCCCTTCGCGTAGCGGGCGCGTTGGTTTGTCTTTGAAATAATCTTGCAGCATGTTAAACGCCGAACGCATCCGCCGGGTGGCAACCCGCATCTGGTGAACGTCTTCAATATCTGCGCCGGTACGGCTGCCAGCCTCACGTTCTTGCATGCGGATGTAATCCTCAAGCAGGATTTTACGCCCGGCTTCCGCCATTGAGTCTTGAGGCAAAACAGGTTGGAGCGCTTCACGTAATCCCGATGTTTTTATCATGTGGTCTCCCTTTTCTGGACCAACCTTTAGTTTAACATTGTTTTACGTTTGTGTTAAGTGGAGTTTAAGCAGTTGCGTTTGTGATTCAATGCTGCGACTCTGGTATGCTATGAGATGTAGCTATGAACAACATGAGGGGATCAATGGACGAGAAATGGGAATACCTGCCGATGTATCTGGAAGCGCAGGTCAAGAGTAAAGACATGCGGGCGTACCTGAAACAGCGGTTCGACGTTAAATCGCCGCCGAAGTACATGGTTGAGTCGATGGCACCCATCATGAATGAACTGGGCGAGGAAGGCTGGGAGTTGGTTCATATGGAGCCGGTCGCACGGCTGCGCGGCAAAGGTGATGTCATGTTTCCGGGAGCCATGCGGACCTGGAGCAATGTTTACTTCTGCGTCTTCAAGCGGCGGAAGTCGGTCCAACAGGTGATGCCGGTGCGCTCGGATGGGCAACCCGCCTTCCCGGCGGCGGCACAGCAAGTTTCATCGCCACCACACGACGAGCTGACCAATCCGCTGCCGCACGATGACATTGGTACGCGGAAACCGATCCCACACGACGAGCATTAATGTTCGCTTCACCCACTGCGGCTATACTGGCGATACATTGTAGCCAGCGAGGAGAGCGTATGACAAAGCGGATTTTGGTTACAGGTGCGACTGGCTATATCGGCGGACGACTGGTGCCGTGCCTGTTAGATGCCGGTTATCAGGTGCGGGTTATGACCCGCAACCAGCGGCATCTTGAAGGTCGGTCGTGGGCCGGGCGCGTTGAGATCTGTGAAGCCGATGTGATGGATGAGTCACAGTTGCAGGGTGCGCTGGCCGATGTCAATGTGGCCTACTACCTCATCCATAGCATGGATGGACGGGCTGATTTTCACCAGCGTGACTTACAGGCGGCCCGTAATTTCAGCCATGTCGCCGAGGTATGCCAACTGGATCGGATTGTGTATCTGGGTGGGTTGGGCGACGAGTCCGATGACCTGTCCGTTCATCTACGGTCGCGGCAGGCCGTCGGGGATACCCTGCGGTTGGGCCAGGTGCCAGTGACCGAATTTCGGGCAGCGATGGTCATCGGCTCTGGTAGTGCGTCGTTTGAAATGGTCCGTTATCTGACCGAACGTCTGCCAGTGATGGTTGCGCCGCGCTGGTTGTTCACGCGCACGCAGCCTATCGCCATTGATGATGTACTCCGTTATTTGGTGGCGGCAATTGACATCTCAGAGAGCGCTGGTGAGGTAATCGAGATCGGTGGCCGCGACATTCTCAGCTACCATGATATGATCCTGGGATATGCCCATGTGCGTCAGATGGACCGGCTGATTATCCGGGTACCGGTGCTGACTCCTCACCTGTCGTCGTACTGGGTGCATATAATGACGCCCATTTCTTTTGGCATCATCCGCCCGCTGATCGATGGTCTGCGCAACGAAATGATCCTGCGGAATGATCGCGCCCGCCAGTTATTTCCCGACATTGAACCACGCAGCTTTCTGTCGGCGGTCCGTCAGTCACTTGATGAACTGGATGCCAATCAGGTGGAATCAACCTGGCTGGACTCGATGGCGGCCAGTTGGGAGGAAGATGAACCGTATGTCTTCACCGAAGAACGCGGCATGATGATCGAGCGGCGCAAACGCGAGGTTGATGCGCCGCCGGAAGCGCTCTTTCGTGCGTTTAACAGCCTGGGTGGTCAAACGGGCTGGTTGTATCTCAACTGGTTGTGGCATCTGCGCGGGTTGATTGACCGGGTGATTGGCGGTCCCGGCTACCAGCGTGGGCGGCGCGATCCGGACGATCTGCGTGTAGGGGATATTCTCGATTTCTGGCGCGTGGAAGCGGTGGAGCAAGAGCGCTATCTACTGCTGCGGGCCGAGATGAAGCTGCCGGGACGTGGCTGGCTGGAATTTCGGGCCGAGCCGCGTCCCGGTGGTGGCAGCCGGTTGGTCCAGACCGCGTATTTCGCTCCAAAAGGGCTTTTTGGATTTCTCTACTGGTATGCGCTGTTTGTGGCGCACAAGCTGGTCTTCGATGGCATGGCGGATCGCATCACTGAGCGGGCTGGCAGTCGACCGCAGCGGCGGCAGATGTTCCGACCATTGTTGGTTGGGATGGCGGTCATTGGTGTGGTAGCAGCCTTGATCCGTAAGCTTGACAGGTGACAGAATTTGTGCCTATACTGATGGCGTCCTGGCGGCAAAATGCCCCCTGGATTATCGTTAACTGAGTGGAAAGTTGGCACATGTTTGTTCGCCTGTAAATCTGTAACATCATCTTCGGGCGGATATGTGCTTTTCTGATTCTCAATTTACCTGATGGGCTGCCTGGGGGTGATTCCCGGCAGCTTTTTGATTCCAGGAGTGAGAATCCATGTTAGTGGTATCCGATCTGAGTAAACGATTCCCTGGTGCGGAATCGCATATCTTGCAGAACATCTCGTTCATCGTCAACGCCGGTGAGCGCGTGGGGCTGATCGGTCCCAACGGCAGCGGTAAGTCAACACTGCTGCAAATCATCGCTGGTGAGATCATGCCGGACGGTGGCAGTGTACAACACAGTCCGTCGAGTGTCCGTGTTGGCTATCTGGCGCAGGGTGTTGTGGTCGATGAGACACAGACCGTCGAAGCGGTGCTGCTGCCCCAGGCACAGGCCCTTCGCGCAGCCGAAACCGACGTCGCCCGGCTGGCAGAGGCCGTCGCCGCCGGTGCTGCCAGTGCCGAGAGCGCCTATGATGCCGCTCTGGCACGGTTGGTAGACCTCAGTATGGTTGTGGACAGCGGTATACAGCAGAAAGCCTTACACCATCTGGGGTTGAGCGGCGTTACGCTGGACATGCCGGTGAGGGCGCTTTCCGGCGGCCAGAAGACACGTTTGATGCTGGCCGCCATTCTGGTTAACCAGCCGGACCTTTTGCTGCTCGATGAACCGACCAACCATCTCGATGTCGAGGCGCTGGCGTGGCTGGAAGACTGGCTGCTGGACTTTCGCGGCGGCGTGTTGATCGTCTCCCATGATCGCGCTTTTCTGGATCGGGTGGTGAACTGTGTGGTCGCACTCGACCCAGAGACGGCCACCTGCCGTGTGTTCGCCGGGGGCTACAGCGATTATGTTGCCACTATCCGGGCTGAACGTGACAGACAGTGGTCGGAGTGGAAGGACCAGGAAGTCGAGATCGCTCGCCTCAAATGGGATGCCAGCCGCATGATGGCACGGGCGGTGCGTAAGGAAAACGCCACCCAGAACGACCATCAGCGCCAGTTAGCCAAGAAAGTCGCCCATAAGGCGAAAGCGAAGGAGACCCGGCTGCGCCGGTATCTCGAATCTGATGAACGGGTGGAGAAGCCGAAGCCAACGTGGGATGTCAAAATGGACTTCGGTGAAATTGCCCCGATTCGTTCGGCGGCGGTCGAACTGGTGGATGTCAGCGTCGGGTACGACAGTCCCTTGTTGGCCGGGTTGAATCTGACTGTGCGCAGCCGCGAACGGATCGCCATTATGGGGCCGAACGGTCACGGCAAGACGACGCTGCTGCGCACCATCATCGGTGAACTGCCACCTCTGAGCGGTACGGTGCAAATCGGTGGCAGCGTCCGCACCGGTTACCTGGCGCAGGAGCAGGATGTCCTCGATCCGGCACTCTGCGCGGTCGAGACCATCCAACGCGAAGCCCGGATAAATCACACCGAAGCGCGGTCGTTTCTGCATTTCTTTCTGTTTTCTGGCGACGATGGTCTGCGTCCGGTGGGTGCTTTGAGCTATGGTGAGCGAACGCGCCTGATGCTGGCCCGGATGGTGGCACGCGGGGCCAATCTACTGGTCCTGGACGAGCCGCTGAACCATCTCGATTTGCCCTCACGGGAGAAGTTCGAGCAGGCATTGAGCAACTATCCCGGCAGTGTGCTGGCTATCGTCCATGACCGCTATTTCGTGGATCGTTTTGCACATACCATCTGGCATGTCGCTGGTGGGCAGTTAGCAGTTGAAGTGCGTGAAGTAGAGATTGTGTAGGGGTACGATGGTCGTCGTACCCCATAACCGGCTACCGTTCGATAGGGTGGCCGTGCAGCATCCACGACATGGTGCCGCCCTTCAAATTGTAGACCGTCTCGCAACCGGCGCGGGCGATGATTGACGCGCCGGTGCGGCTGCGGCTGCCTGTCTGGCAGACCACGACAACTGGCTTGTCCATCGGAATCTGGCTGATCTTGCGGCTGAGTTGATCCAGCGGGATGTTGATGGCGTTGGGCAGGCGGCCCTGGGCGAATTCGCCGGTTGTGCGCACGTCAACCAGGGTGAAGGTATCGGTGTCGGTAAACTGCTCAAGGTAGTCGGCGATGGTCAGATCATCATATTCTTCAGCAGAACGTTTGAAGAGAAACATTACACAGGCTCCTATTGTAACGGTCGGTTCTGATTGGTCCAGGCGATTACACCCCCATCAATGTCGTAGACATCACTGTAGCCGGACCGGCGCAGAATGCTGGCGGCCTGGTCGCTGCGGTTGCCACTGCGGCAGTAGAGGACGACTGGCTGGTCTTGTGGCACTTCATCAAGATAGCTACCAAGAATCTCTACCGGGATGTTCACCGCCCCTTCAATGTGGCCGCTGGCGAACTCCTCCGGCGTGCGCACATCAAGCAGAAAATGATCGTCCGAGTTGAAGCTCTCGACATACTCTGCCGGGCTGATTAACCCGGGTTCGATGGCTCGCGCTTCGTCACTTTCGTTGGGAGCGAAGGCTAATACACCCACTACCGCAACTGCCACAACAACGATAACAGCGATTGCAATTCTGACACGATTGGACATGGAATTCTGTCTCCTGCGGACAACGTCCTATAGCATACTATAAGGCAGGCTATTCCAGGGCGTGCCGGTAGCTTATAATTGATATAAGTTACAGCTAATGCCTGGAAAGCACTATGCTCAGTTTATACAAGCTTGAAATTTTCGCAACAGCCGTTCAGGCCGGTAGTTTCAGCCGGGCAGCGGAGCGACTCTATTTGACCCAATCGGCCATCAGCCAGCATATTCAAGACCTGGAGCGTGGGCTGGGAACCAAATTGTTCAATCGGGGTCGGCGTGGTGTGACTCTGACCGCTTCCGGGGAGAGTCTGTACGACTATACCCGCCAGATATTGCGCCTGGTGGCGGAGGCCGAGAGCGTCGTGACCAATGTCGAGAATCTTGCAGAGGGGCAGGTCAATGTGGGGGCGACACCGGGTGTGAGCGCCTATTTGCTGCCGGGCTGGTTGCATCGCTTCCAGGCGCAGTATCCACAGTTCACTGTCTCCATGACCACCGGCGTCACAGCGGAAGTGGTGAATGCTGTGCTGGCGGAGCGTTCTGTTATCGGTTTTGTCGAAGGTGAACTTGATCGTTTTCAGCATGACCGTCTCGGTACTCAGGTTCTGGAGACAATCGAACTGGCTGTGATCGTCGGTCCATCGCATCCCTGGTGGGATGAGGCCGCGCTGCCAACTGGTACGCTAGAAGGGCAACCCTTTATCATGCGCCAGCAAGGTAGCCAGACCCGCTCCTGGGTGCAGAAGGTGCTGGAAGCCCGCGACTGCAAACCGCGCATTGTAGCGGAATTCGATAACCCGGAGTCGATTAAACATGCCGTGATTTCCGGGATTGGCATCACCATCATGCCGGATTACGCCGTCAAGCGCGAAGTCGAGATGGGTTTGCTCAAAGCCATCACCATTGCCGATATGCCGCTGCAACGCACCCTCAAGCTCATCTGGGATACCGAAACGCCTTTTGGCCCGATCACCCGTGTCTTTCTGGATAGTTTGCCTTTTGCCATCACTCCGGTTGGATGATCTCTGGTGTCGTTTCTGGTGGTTGTGTCGGGATGATGTCGGGCAGCAGTGGGATGTCGCCGCATGCCCCGCTGCGCATACCGTCTGATGGATATACCCAGCCGATCCAGGTAGTTATGCCGTCGCTGTACCACACCCGGTTCCAGCCGAGTTCAGTCCGTCCGATAACCTCGACCGCGCTGGCGATGGTGGTCAGTATGGCGCTGTCGCGGGTTGGGCTGGCGTATAGACTGGCCGTCGTGATCTCTGGCGTCAGAATCAGAGTGCAGACAGTCCCCATAGTCGCTGGTGGTGCTACCATGACAGCCGCTTCAATTGCAGCCGACTCCAGTGCTTCCGGTTCAATCGGCTCAAGCATATCTGGATCGCCCATACCACCCAGTCCAGGCGGAACTACATCCGGCGGTGGCGGTAGCACCACGGGTTGGGTCGGGATGGCTGTTGGCGCTACGAAAGGTGACGCGATCACCAGTGGTTCAGTCGGCTGCGGAACGACAGGTGGCAGGATTGCCGTTGGCGGCTGTGTTGGGATAATGGGTACCGGTGTTGCCGTCGGTGCATTCAGCACACCGAGTTCGTGGGTGGGTGGCAGTGTGTTGGTCGGTGTGGCCGAGGGCGCATGACTGGCGGTCGCCGTCGCCTGTTGTGCGATCACCGGGCTGGATTTATCCGAAGGACCATTCATTAGAGCCACCAAAAGCCCCACAAATACGAGCAGCGCAATCACTGCGGCGGCCAGTGTCAGCGGCAGATTGATACGACGACGTGGTTGGGCCTGTTCCACCGGAAACGGAATTGCTTTATTCGGTGGCGGCGGGATATGGGATACCAACTGTGAACGCACTGTCGCACTCAACGGGGGCAAGCCACGCCCCCAGGTCTCGGCCTGTGCGCGGATGGCGCTGCCGATGACGGCCCATTCTTCTATTTCGGCGCGGCAGTCCTGGCAGGTGGATAAGTGCGCTTCAAATTTATGCTTTTCCTCACCGGTGAGTGTATTGGCGATGTAAAACGGGATGAGGGCCTGCCAGTCTTCGTGACGCATTTACAACCTCCCCTCACTCGTCAGAACACGGCGCAGCGATTCTTTGGCCCGGTGCAGGCGGCTTTTGACCGTTCCAACGGGCGTGCCGAGGACTTCTGCGATTTCATTGCCGGTGAGTTGATGGTAAAAAACCAGAATCAATACCTCCCGGTGATCGGATGGCAGTGTATCAAGGGCTGCCTTTACCGCTTCATAACGATCTTGTTTGACCACGCGCTCCAGTGGGCCGGTTTCATCGCCGTGCAGGTCGAGTTCGTCGTTGAACTCGACCACATCGGGCTTGCGCTTGCGATAGGTGTTGATGGCGCGATTGCGGGCGATGGTCAGCAGCCAGGTCAACACCTTACTGTCGCCACGAAAGCCCGCCGCATTGTGCCAGACGGCCAGCATGACATCCTGCAAAACCTCCTCAGCCACTTCACGGCTGTTGAGCCGCGCCACCAGGAAGTTGAGAACCGCCGGTCCATAACGCGCATACAACTCATCCAGTGCTTGTGTACTGCCGTTGGCAATTGCCTGGATAAGGGCATGGTCAGGGTCTTGAATCACCGCTACCCTCGTTTTGTGTCATGCTGTCAACGTCTGCATTATAGGACACAATTGGAGGGCAGTGGGGTTCCAATTTCGACTGGAATTAGTTTTGCCGCAAGGTTTGCCCGCTATAGGTGGCTTCGGGGTCCGCGATGA
>CAYQJO010000043.1:0-6250 GCA_964417785.1 uncultured Anaerolineaceae bacterium
GGATATACACTGCTCTTCCGGGGAAATCCGAGTTAGTGTATCGCGCTCAGTCTAAAGACTAACGGGGTATACTGGCGACAATCCATCTGTAGGAACAGGGCCAAGTCCTCACGCCCTGGTGTACGGTAGTGTTATACCTATAAGAATCAATCGGCTTCAGGGACCGAGAGAGTCCCTGAAGCCGTGATACCCGTCGCCCTACACACCGTAGGGGCGCAGTGCTGCTGCGCCCAGTCGTCGTTCAGGCTGTTGGGATCGCGTATTTCGCCGGTAAACCCATATCCAATCGGGCGTAGGACTGCACGGCGTCCACGCTCAACGTGTTGTCGATGATGGTGCCGTCGAGGTCTGGGTGGCTACGGTGTGAGAATGAGAATCGGTAATGGTTGGAGGTGTGGCGGACGGACGCGGCATGCCAGCGTCCCGACGGTTTGCGTTGGTGGGAGAGACCGAGACCCGGTGATATTCAGGGGTGGCACGGCGGACGCAGAGCGTCGCGACGGTGGAGGTGAATGATCTGAGTAATCACTCAATTTCCGTGATTGTGATGTAAAATAACGTCCAATCAACCTGATAGAGGACGGATATGTCACAATTGACGCGCCGGGAAAAGCGAATGGCCGAGCGCCGCGACCAGATTCTACGGGCGGCGGCGCAGAAGTTCGCCGAGAAGGGATTTCATAACACCACCACCAAAGAGATCGCGGAAGCGGCGGATGTCGCCGAAGGCACCATCTATAATTACTTCAAAAACAAGGACGATCTGCTCATCGCCATGATGAACCACCTGTCGGAATCCGATGACCGCCAGCAGGTGCTGCAAGCCGGTCTGGATCAGGATTTCGAGTCGTTCTTCATTCAACTGGTGATCGACCGGATGTCGCGGTTGAAGGAGAACATCGAGTTCTTCATGGCGATCCTGCCGGAAGTGGTCAACGACGCCAAACTGCGGGAAAAATACTACATAGAATTTCTGGCTCCAGCGGTCAATTTGATGGAGCAGCATCTGGTGGCCCGGATCGAACGCGGTCAGGTGGAGCCGGTCAATGACCCCAAATCGCTGATCCACATCTACGCGAGTACGATCATCGGGATGCACTTCATGCGCATTCTGAATGACCCGATCATCGAAGACATCTGGAATGACCCGGAAAGCATGGCCGAGAGTTTGCGGCAGGCGTTTTTTGTGGGGATACAAAGGACTGAGCATGGATAAGATACGGCATTATTTGCAGCAGATTTATCCCGTCGGGCCGGCCTATGAAAAGCTGGTGGCGCTCATCAACCGGACGCACATCCCACCCAGACAGCGCGACAGCCTGTTCTCTGAGCGCGATGTCACGCTGATTACCTACGGTAATACGCTGCGGCGTGAGGGCGAGGCACCGCTGAAATCGCTGCACGGTTTTGCCGAGACACGGCTGAAGGGGGTGGTCTCCACCATCCATATTCTGCCGTTCTTCCCGTATTCGTCGGACGACGGGTTTTCAGTCATCGATTATTTCGCGGTCGATCCGGCGCTGGGGACATGGGCGGATGTCAACGCGCTCGGTGACGATTTCGCCTTGATGTTCGATGCGGTCATCAACCATATGTCGGCGCAGAGTGACTGGTTCCGGCAGTTCCTGGCGGGCAACCCCGAATTCGAGAACGCCTTCATCACCGAAGCGCCGGAGACCGATTTGTCGTCGATTACCCGTCCGCGCACCTCGCCGCTGCTGACGCCGTTCGAGAAGGCCAACGGCGAGACCGCCCATGTGTGGACGACGTTCAGCGCGGATCAGGTGGATTTGAATTACGCCGACCCGGACACGCTCCTGCGGGTGATGGAAGTGATGTTGTTCTACGCGCAGCAGGGCGCAACCGTGATCCGGCTGGATGCCATCGCTTATTTATGGAAGAAAGTCGGCACGTCCAGCATCCATCTGCCGGAAACGCACGCGGTGGTGCAGTTGATGCGGGCGGTGTTCGATATTTTGGCCCCGCATATGGTCATCATCACCGAGACCAATGTCCCGCACGCCGAGAACATCTCGTATTTTGGCGATGGGATCGACGAAGCGCAGATGGTCTACAATTTCACGCTGCCGCCGCTGCTGTTCTACACGGTGCTATCGGGCGATGTGAGCAAGCTGCGGGACTGGGTGAACACACTGACTACACCGTCGGAGCAGACAACCTTTTTCAACTTCACGGCGTCGCATGACGGCATCGGGGTGCGTCCAGTGGAGGGGATTCTGACGGCGGCTGAACTCCAGACGATGATCGATCATGTGGAAGCAAGCGGCGGGCGGGTGTCGTATAAGACCAACAGCGACGGCAGCCGCAGCCCCTACGAACTCAACGTGACGTATATCGACGCCCTGACCGATCCGTCGGAGCCGGAGGATATGCAGGTCAAACGGTTTTTGATGTCGCAGGCGCTGGCGATGTCGCTGGCGGGTGTGCCGGCAGTGTATATCCACAGCCTGCTGGGATCGCGCAACTATGGCGAAGGCGTGGAACGCAGCGGCCACAACCGGACCATCAACCGCGAGAAGCTGGATGCAGACAGCGTTGAAAAAGCCCTGGGCAACGCCAACAGCTTCCGGGCGAAAATCTTCGATGGTTACACCGCGCTGCTCAAGAAGCGGGTGGCGCAAGCGGCTTTTCATCCGAATGCGGCCCAGGCAGCGGTGGATATGGGCAACAATCAGATATTCGGACTGCGGCGCGGCGACGATCTGCTGTGCCTGTTCAACGTCAGTGGCAGCGAACAGACGGTGGAAACGACCGTCGAAACGCGCCTGGATTTGATTTCAGGCGCGTTTTACGGCAGGACGATCAGCATGAAGCCGTATCAGGTGATGTGGCTCATCACCCAATCGGCAGCGGGTTAATACCGACATAGCGGCGGACGGCGATGTACATCCACAGGTTCTGGACGACCATCGTGATCGCGGTGGCGTAGGCGACCCCTTCAAGACCCATGTCGAGTGTCTGAATAAAAAACAGGTTCAGGGCGATATTGAGGAAGGCCGACACACCAAAAACAACTGTACTCACCATCTGGTTTCCGGTGAGGTGCATCACATAACCACACTGGCCGAAAACCGCGTTCACCAACTGACCAAAGGCGAGGATAATCAACGTGGTCTGCCCGACGACGAACTCCTCGCCGAAGACCCACAAAAGCCAGTAGGAAAACAGCACCATCACGATGAAGACCAGCGTCGATACAACTATAGCAATCATGGTCGAGCGTTTGAGCAGCTTTTCCAGCTCATCCAGTTTACCCTGGTTATACAAAGGGGAGATACGCGGCGCGGTAATGGCACTGACCGAGGACAGGGCAAAGCTGAGCAGGTTGGCCGTGCGCGACGCCACTGCATAAATACCTGTCGGTATCGATCCGAGCAAGAAACCGATCATCAGAATGTCCAAACGCTGGTTGATGATGAGGAAGCCACGAATGAACAACATCGGCAGCGACACCCGCATCCAGTAGAGCAGATCGTAAGACGCTTTGATCCCTCTGGCGGCAACCGGCAAGGCTCGTATGATCGCGATGAACTGGTAAATAGCAATCACCAGCAGACTGACCCCCAGGATGGTGATGGCCTCAATGTTGACCAGATCACCGGCCAGCAAAAACACCCCACCACCGATGACGAACAGCAGCACATTCTGGCCGACGTTCAGCGGTCCGTAAGCGATGGCGATTTTGCCCATGCCGCGCAGAATTTCGACATAGAGAAAGGTCACGGCCATCACGGGCGTCATCAGCAAACCGGCAATCAGTGTGGGCATATGGACATCGTTCAGGGGAAACGCCGTGAAGATGATGACGGCCCCGATTGCCAGTACACTACCGCCGAGCAGGGTCAGCGCGGAAAAGGCATAGATCACGCCGCGCAGTCTGGCCCAATCCTGGCTTTCAAGATAATCTGGCACAAACTTCAATGCGCTGAGTGTGAGACCGAGGCCACCGAAAAGGGCCAGCAGCCGCGCCCAGTTATAAGCGAGGCTGTAATCACCAAAGTCCTGCACACCCATCCAGCGTGCCAGAAACACCTGCGCGATATAGGCGGTCCCCACCCCCATGATTTGCAGGACATAGACGACTGCCGCGCCAGTCAGTAAGCGTTTGTTGTTGCGTAGAATGGGTATCTGTTCAATCCACTTATCCAGATGTCGCACAATCGCCATTAGAACTCCATTGAAATACCAACTTACATCGAACTGTGTATCATACACCGATATAGAGTAAAACATCCGCGCCTTGCAGATACATTGCGGTTACAGGAATCAATCTGATGGCAATGCACGATACAGATGCTATATTTTGCTACCGTGTGACAACATCACAGAATATTACGGTGGCAAAATAGGCTGTGAAGCGTAATTCCAGTTCGTTAGGTGGATGTTAGGATAAGTGAATAGATTATATAATGATGGGAAATCAGACGAAACCTGGAGCATATAGAATGATCAAAACCCAAATCATCGCACCCTATGGTGGTGAACTTGTTGACCTGCTGGTCCCGGCTTCACAACTGGACGAGGTCAAAAGTTATGGCGGCACACTGCCCTCTATCCAGTTGACGGAAAGGGCGCTGTGTGACCTGGAACTGCTGGCAGTAGGCGCATTCTCCCCGCTGGATCGCTTCATGGGTCAGGCGGACCACCAGCGTGTGGTGGAGGATATGCGGCTGACCGATGGCACGCTGTTCCCGATGCCGATTACGCTGCCCGTCGAACCCAATGACGACATCCAAATTGGCAAAGACATCGCCCTGCGCGACCGCAAATTCAACCTGATCGCCATCATGACGGTGGAAGAGATTTATGAGTGGGACCGGCAAGAGGTCGCCCAGAAGGTGTTCGGCACCCTGGACCCACGCCACCCGATTGTGGCGGAGATGGAACGCTGGGGCAAGCTGAATATCTCCGGGCCGCTGCGCGTGCTGCAAATGCCGGAACACTATGATTTCAAGGATTTGCGTCGTACTCCGGCGGAAACCCGTGCGATCCTGGAACAGACCGGCCATCAGAATGTGGTCGCGTTCCAGACCCGCAACCCCATGCACCGCGTCCATGAAGAACTGACCAAACGTGCCATCAAAGAGATCGACGGGGTACTGCTGCTGCACCCGGTCGTCGGACTGACCAAACCGGGGGATGTCGATTACTACATCCGCGTGCGCACCTACAAAGCACTGGTCAACCATTACTACGAACCAGATCGCGTGGTCCTCTCCTTGCTGCCGCTGGCAATGCGCATGGGCGGGCCGCGGGAAGCGCTCTGGCACGCCATTATCCGCCGCAACTACGGTGCCAACTATCTCATCGTGGGGCGCGATCACGCCGGACCGGGCAACGATTCGCAGGGCAATCCCATCTATGGCCCCTACGATGCCCAGGAACTCGTCGTGCAGTACCAGGAAGAAATCGGCGTGAAGATGGTCCCCTTCAAGATGTTGTTGTATCTGGCGGATGAAGACCGCTACGAAGAGATTGATAAAGTCCCGAACGGTGCGAACACCAAGAGTATCTCCGGCACCCAGGTCCGTGAAGACTATCTGGAGCGTGGTGTGCCGCTGCCAGCATGGTTCAGCCGTTCGGAAGTGGCCGGTATCCTGGCCGAGAGCTACCCGCCGCGCCACCAGCAGGGTGTGTGTATCTGGTTTACCGGCCTCAGTGGTTCGGGTAAATCGACCACAGCCAGCATCCTGACCACCCGGCTGCTCGAATATGGCCGGCAGGCGACGGTGCTTGATGGCGATGTCGTGCGCACGCATTTGAGCAAGGGACTGGGCTTCAGCAAAGAGGACCGCGACACCAACATTCGCCGCATCGGCTTTGTCGCTTCGGAAATTGCACGGCACGGTGGTCTGGTCATCTGCGCCGCCATCAGCCCCTACCGGGCCACCCGCAACGATGTGCGCAATCTGGTCGGCGACGGATTCCTTGAAGTGTTTGTCGATACACCGCTGGCAGTCTGCGAAGAACGCGATACGAAAGGTCTCTACGCCAAAGCACGGCGCGGCGAGATTAAAGGCTTTACCGGCATTGATGACCCGTATGAGGAGCCGGAGAATCCAGAAATCACATTGACAACGGTGGGCAACTCACCTGAAGCCAATGCCAACCAGATCATCAATTATCTGGTGGAGCAGGGTTATCTACAGGTCCAGGAGACAACCCCGGCCTGATCTGCCATAGTAAACGTCATGCCACACAGATTACCGGGTCTTTCATGGCCCGGTAA
>CAYQJO010000043.1:6350-17916 GCA_964417785.1 uncultured Anaerolineaceae bacterium
ATGAGCCGAGTACGGGCAGGTATCAATACAGTCATCGAGATGTTACGCACACCCGGTGAACGGCGAAAGTTCCTGGTTGGAGCCGCAAGCGTATTTGTGCTGCAAATCGCCGGTGTCGCTGCGGCCTACCTGATGCAGGCGTTACTGGCAAATCTGGCCGGTTCACAGGGCTTCGGTGATTACATCTACGCCTACAACTGGGCGCGTCTGCTGGCGATGTTCGGCGGATTCGGCTTGACCCTGAGCGTGTTAAAGTTCCTACCCGGCTATATTGCCGACGAAAAATGGGGGCAGATTCGCGGTGTCATCAACGCCTTCAGCCTGATTACCCTGGGCGTCAGCAGTATTCTGGCAGTGCTGGCGATTGGTGTGTTCACGATCTTCCCACCCGAAGATATTGACATCACCACCCTCTACGTTGGCCTGCTCATCACGCCGCTGATCTCCATCAGCTATCTATACATTGAGGTGCTGCGCGGGATGGGGTTTGTGGCATTAGCTTACGGCCCGATCAATGTCGGCCAGAACGTCTTGATGATGGTTGCGATCAGCGTTGTGTTTCTGCTGACGGGCAGCCTGACCAACGTCAACGCCATCAGCTTGCTGGGTCTTGTGACCATCGGCATTGTGATCTTTCAGCTTATCAACATCTTCCGTAAGATGCCGGTCGCGGCCAAGAGTGCCAAAGCAGTCTATGAGACCGGCGTGTGGATACGGACCTCACTCCCGATGCTGCTGATCCGCAGCTTTGATCTGGTGATGGACCGGGTTGATGTTCTGATGGTCGGTTTTTTGCTGGGCGCGATCCCGACCGGCATTTACGCGGTTGCCTCGCGTACTGCCAGCCTGGCGATGTTCCCACTGGTGGCCGTCAACGCCGTCACCGCGCCGCGTATCGCACCGCTCTATAATCAAGGCAAGATGGAGGAGTTGAGCAATCTGGTCAAACGAGCCACCCTGATTTCTATGGCTGTTTCACTGGTGGCCTGCGTCGGCATTATCCTGTTCTCCTACCCGCTCTTAAAATTGTTTGGCGAAGACTTTGTTGAAGGACAAACGACGCTGTTCATTCTGACGGCGGCCCAGTTTGTCAACGCTTCAGTCGGACCGGTGGGCTTTTTGATGAGCATGACCGGGCATGAAAAACTCAACGGGCGTATCTACGCCGTCGTCACCGCGATTAACATCACACTCAATTACTATTTCCTTGTCTACACCGACCTGGGGATCGAAGGCGTGGCGCTTTCAACCGGCATCTCGCTTGCTCTCAGAAATATCTGGCTCTATATTGAAGTACGTCGTCGTTTGCATATCTCTACACTTCCGGTCAGTTGGTGACCCTTTCGGGAGATGATAATATGGTTATGCCCAATTTTTTCATTGTCGGGGCCGCAAAAAGTGGTACGACGGCTTTATATGACTATCTCAAACAACATCCGCAAGTCTTCATGAGCGAAAACAAAGAACCCTTCTTTTTCGCCATGGAGGGCAAACCGATTGACTTCAAAGGACCGAGAGACCAGGAGATACTCACCCATCAAATCGTCAACGACATCAGCGCATACGAAGCGTTGTTTGCGGGTGTCACAAACGAGATTGCTATCGGTGAGGCATCCACCATCTACCTGTACGATCCTGCATGCGCACAGCGCATTTACGACCGGATTCCCGACGCCAGAATCATTATCGGTTTGCGCAACCCGGTCGGGCGGGCGTTTTCCAGCTATATGCATCTCCGCCGTGATGGGCGCGAACCCCTGGACGACTTTGAAGCGGCCATGGCCCAGGAAGAACGGCGCATCAAAGAGGGCTATGAACCCCTGTGGCATTACAGGCGGGTCGGTTTATATTATGACAGCCTGAAGCGCTACTACGACATCTTCCCCAGGGAGCATATCTATGTCTATCTGTTCGAGGATTTAAGACGCGATTCGCTGGCAGTCACCCAGGCCATATTCGCGTTTCTTGGGGTAAACCCCGGCTTCAGACCAGATACGGAAATCCAACATAATGTGAGCGGCGCACCCAAAAACCGCTATCTGCATGAGGTACATAATTTTTTGCTACGACCACATAATCCGATTAAAGACGCGGTCAAACCCCTGCTGCCGGAACGCATACGCAAGCGGATGTTGCATAGTGTGGTTGATCACATACGTGAGATCAATATGGAGCGCGGTTCGGTTGACCCTGAAGTCCAGCGGCGTATGATTGAGTATTTCCACGAAGACATCCTCAAGGTCCAGGATTTCATCGAACGCGATCTCTCATCATGGCTGGTTGTAAAGGAGTGAGCTGGATTTACGCCGATAGGGCATGAATTCAGGCGGTGTCTGGCGCAAAACCAACCCATAGATCACGGCCACATAGATGACCCAGCGCATATCCACCATTCGGATCAACGATTCGGTTGACATGGTGGAAATCAAGATAAACAACAGGAAGAACAACGGGAAATAGCTCTCGGGGGTGCGCACAGTACGGATATGGAGAACGGCGCGAATGACGGCAACAATATAACCAATGCCAAAAGCGACTGTCGCGACCAGACCGACATCCAGAGCCATATCAATCCAGTGGTTGTGGGCAAAGGGTGCGTCCTGCCACACGATTAGACGAAAGATCGGCGCATTATCTGAGAAAGACGCATCCAGCCCAAAACCCGTGAGCGGATACTGCCGGATCAACTCAAAGCTGGCTGACCAGAGTTCGGTTCGTCCGGTGAGGGTCACATCGCGGCCCAGCGCGTTCAGAATGACCTCGTAGTTCATCAATATATAAAAGGAAAACAGAGCCACAATCGGCGTTAGTAGCAGCAGAAGGCCGAAGAACAATTCATGGCGCAGGCGGACAAATCGCATCATGATAGGTCCAATCAGCGCAAGGCCGATAACTGATGCCATGGCGGTCGCACTACCGGTGTTGTAAATGCCGATAAAAAGCAGCAGTGCCACCAACCAGCGCCAACGGCCCAGGGACCTTCCCGCCAGGAAGACAGCGACGAACCCCAACGACAGATACGGCCCCAGATGGTTTTTCTGTGTGTAGATACCGCGCCACAACCCTTTATGCGCTTCGGCGGTCTCTACACCGAACTGGGGTAGAAAGATGACGAGAAATAACGTAGAAAACAACGAGAACAGCGCCATACCCAGAACCAGATCAAGCTGCTCTTCCAGGCTAAAACGCATGGCGATGAACAGACCGAAAATCACCATCATATACAACCAGATCGCAGCCCGCAGGCTGGTCATCGGTTCGAGCGACCAGAAGACCGAGGCCAGCGACAGAATCAGGACGATGGTCATGGGCCAATCCCGGATGATGGTGTGGACCACCTGGGGAATATAGCGCCATAAGATCAGGACACTCCAACCGACGGCCATCAGGTAAAATCCGGTCACCGGCAGTTCAATGATTTTCTTATGGAAGATACCGTTCGAGACCAGAACCAGCAGCAGAATAACCAGGTACTTCTCCAGACGTTCAAAGCGAAGCTGGCTGGTCAGAGTGGACATATGGGTTTCTGCATAACTCTGGATAGCGGCCATCAAATCTACCCTGAATCTAATCGTTCGGCATACAGATTTTATCACAGAGAAGTTCTTTGATGAATACCAGCGGCCTTTTAGCATGATGAAAGGACAATCATAAACACTGGTACAATGGCATCTGTATCATAACCAAGGAGAACACCCATAATGCCAGGTGTGCTGATTATCGTAGAAAATCTGCCGGTCCCGAACGACCGACGGGTCTGGCTGGAAGCCACGACGCTGCAAAAAGCGGGTTACACGGTTTCTGTGATTTCGATCAAAGGCAAGAACACGAGAAAGACCTACGAAAAGCTGGACGATGTGCATGTGTATCGTTACCCGGCCCCGCCCACAACCAGCGGAACCCTGAGCTTTATCTTTGAGTTCTCCTACTGCTGGATTATGTCGTTCCTGTTATCCCTGGTGGTGGCTGCCCGGCACGGCTTCGACGTTCTACATGCCTGCAACCCGCCGGAGACCTTCTGGCTGATCGGTCGCTTCTACAAGCTTTTCGGCGTCCGCTTCATCTTTGACCACCACGATCTCTCGCCTGAGATGTATCTGTCGCGCTTTGGTACGCAAGGCACCGCCTATAAAGGGCTGCTCCTGCTGGAAAATCTGACGTTCCGCACCGCCGATCTGGTACTGACCACCAACGAGACCCACAAACGCATCGCCATCGAACGGGGCAAGTATCCAGAAGACAGGATTTACATCGTGCGCAGTGGCCCTGACCAGGATGTGCTGCACCCGGTGGAACCCGAACCCGATCTGAAACGGGGTTATCAATATATGGTGAGCTATCTGGGCGTGATTAACCCCCAGGATGGTGTGGATACGCTGGTCGAAGTCGCGCATAAACTCATCAAAGAGCGCGGACGCGAAGACATCCTGTTTGTTATCATGGGGACCGGTGATGCACAGCCCGATCTGGTCCAACAGGCCAACCAGCTTGGCATTGCAGATTACTTCTATTTCACCGGATGGGTCGAGCAAAAAGACATCGTGCGCTATCTCTCCACCACCGATGTCGCTGTAGACACCATGCCCAAAACCCCTTACAGCGATGCCGCAACCATGAATAAAATCCTGGAATATATGGCGGTCGGTTGTCCGATTGTATGCTTCGACCTGGTTGAATCGCGGGTCTCCGCCCAGGATACCGCCATCTATGCTCGCCCCGACGACCAGGATGATATGGCGGATAAAATCGAAGAACTGCTGGCAGACCCGAAAAGGCGCAAGGCGATGAGTGATGCCGGTCGCGAACGGATTGAGACCGAACTCTCGTGGGAACACCAGCGCACATTTTTACTATCGGCCTATGACGCCGTTACAGACTGAAACCATAATAAGATCAGGAGCCAATAAGCTATGGTCACACAAGACAACACTGCACTTCCGACCGTCGATGTGATTATCCTATCCTGGAATCGCGCCGACACCACCCTGGAAGCCATCGACAGCGCCCTGGCGCAAAAGGACGTGGCGGTCACCATCTATGTTTTCGATCAGGGCAGTGAGGAAGACCAACTAACGGCCCTGCGGGAACGCGCAGCAGATGGTCAAATCGTGTTAATCGAAAACGGTCACAATATCGGTCCGGGCGGTGGGCGCAATGTCGCCATGCGGCACGGCAGCAACACCTATATCGTCGGTATCGACAACGATGCCGAATTCGAGAACGAGTACACCATCAAAACCGCCATTGAGCGTTTTGAGCAGCAGCCCGACCTGGGCTTGATCGGCTTCCGCATCCGGAATTTCTACACCGGCGACGACGACATGCACAGTATGACAACCTACCCGAGGGAATTGCAAGATCGCCTGGATGAGGAATTTCTGACGACACGCTATGTTGCCTGCGGCCATGCCATCCGGCGCGAGGCATTCGACACGACTCGCGGCTACGATGACGCTTTGTTTTTTATGTGCGAAGAACGCGACCTGGCCTACCAGATCATCAACAACGGTTATCAGGTCATCTACTATCCCAAAGTTGCCGTGATGCACAAAGTCTCGCCAGAAGGGCGCTTCTGGTGGAAGGGCAACCGTTACTACTATCTATCCCGGAATGCGATCTACCTGGATTTCAAATACTACCAGGAGCCGCAGCGTACAGCGATTCTCTACATGGGTTATATCGTTCGCGGCGTCTATAACAAGGTGCTGGGGCAGGGTGTACGCGGAACTTTCGACTCGCTCAAGATGATCCAGCAGTTGACCGACGACACCCAGGTCAAACTCAACCCTGATGCCCGCCATTACATCTGGGAGAATGACGGTCGTTTCCGTGGGAACATGCTTCGCCGCGCCCGCCGTGATCTGTTCCGCAATCTGAGTGTGGATCGTTAATCGTTTGGTAGGGGGTAGATTGTTACAACACCCCCAACTATAATTACACCAACAGGGCCATAGTCCCTGTTTTTTTTGTGTTGTACAGGGAGTCGTATGATAAACAAGCTGCTGATTATCAGCATCGTACTTGTGTTCAGTATCGGTACACATTCTCAGGATACACCGTCCTTACGCGAACTGGGCGAGGAACAAGGCATACTGATCGGTACGGCTGTTGACTTCGACCCACTCGCCTCGGATGACACTTACGCAAGCGTCCTGGCACAGCACTACAACATGGTGATCCCAACCAATGAGATGAAAATGCGTACGTTGCGGCCCACACCAGATGAATTCAACTTCAACCGGGCCGACGGGATCGTCGCCTTCGCGCAGGAGAACGATATGCAGGTGCGCGGTGGTCCACTGGTGTGGCATCAAGCGGTGGCTTACTGGGTACGGCATCGCAACATCAGCCGGGATGAAGCCATGGCGGTCCTGGAGGAGCATGTCAAGACCGTCGTCAGTTATTATAAGGGAAAGATCTTCGCCTGGGATGTCGTTAACGAAGCGGTGCATGACAGTGGCCTGGCCCTGCGCGGGACCGACATTCCCCTCTATGACAGCGACAGCCTGTGGTTGACAACCATCGGCCCCGAGTATATCGCCCTGGCCTTCCAGTGGGCGCATGAAGCTGATCCGGATGCGCTGTTGTTCTATAATGACTACAACACAGAGAAATCACGCACAAAAGCCAACGCGGTCTACAATCTGGTGGCCTCACTGGTGGAGCAGGGAGTCCCGATCCATGGCGTCGGCTTTCAGATGCACATCAACGCATCCGAACCGCCCGACTACAACTTCATCCGGAGTGAATTCGCCCGAATCAGCGAGTTGGGACTGCAAATTCACATCACCGAGCTGGATGTTCGGATCAGCGACATGGACACACCACGATCAGAAAGCTTGCAGAGACAGGCCGACATCTACCGTGAAGTGACCAACATCTGCCTGGAATTTGACAGTTGCACAGCGCTGATCACCTGGGGATTCACCGACCGTTATTCCTGGCTGAATACCCCGGCTGACGAAAATGCACCGCTCCCCTTTGATATGAACTACCAGCCCAAACCGGCGTTTTTCGCCCTTTCAGATGTTTTATCCGCCAATTGATCTACACCCACCCGTCACGGAGGATTTCGATGAAAACAGTTCTACTCGCCCTCGTTCTGCTGGCGTTGTTTTTGTCCGCGCCAACCGCCACAACCGCTCAAATCGGCTATGTTCCGTTGTGGCAACCGATAGAATGGTCAGCAACGGACAATAACTACGAAGGCAATCCTTTTGACGTCATCGCCAACGTGACCTTTACCCACATCGAAAGTGGTGAAGTGCGTAGTACAGAGATGTATTACACCGGTGCCAATACATGGAGCTTCCGTTTTGCCGCAACCCGACTGGGCGAATGGGCTTATGAGACCAGCAGCGAGGAATCCGAACTCGATGGCTTGAATGGCCGGGTTTTCGCGGCCCCGCCCAGCGACCCAAACACCACCGGCTATCTGACCTACAGCAGCAACCAGTATATGATCCAGACCGGCGAACAGGGCGAAATGAGTCCCTACAACTTCAGCGTTTTCAACAGTTCACGCTATGAACTGGCTGAGTTTCGCGGTAGACCGCACCGCTTTACCAATATCCTGAATGAAGCCGAAGAAAACGGCTTCGATGTTGTTGCGATAGACATCAAACACAACTGGTTCAAACTGGGCGCGACCGGCTACGATGACCACCGCAATATCGAGCCAGACCTGGAGACCTTCGCGCTGATCGATTACCTGTTGAACATGGCCCGTAACCGCAATATACGGGTGCATTTCTGGGTCTGGGATGGCGAGAACCAACTGGAGACGCCCGTTGGCCTGGACGGCGGCGTGAACGGTGAAACGGATCGACGCCTACAACGGTATATTGCTGCTCGCTTAGGGCCGAATCCGGGTTGGAGCATGAGCTATGCCGCTGACGCCAGCCAGTGGGTCACAGCCAGCCAGATCAACGACTGGGCCGCTTACATACTGGAACAGTCTTTGTGGCCGCATGTTCTGATGGCAGATGGCAGCAACACGTCCATTTTGAATCGCTAAAACTTGCACAGCGAGGAATATGCGCGGTATACTATCTGAAATTGCATTGAGATTTCAGATAGATATTTCGAGGGTTCTTATGAAATTAGGCATCGGTTCTTACGCATATTATTGGGCGATGGGTGTCCCCGGTTACCCACCGTCAAATCCCATGACCGCGCTGCAATTCCTGGACCGGGCCGCTGCTCACGGCGTTCATCTGGTCCAGGTGGCCGACAATCTCCCGCTGCACACCCTCGACAATCTGGATGAATTTCATACCCACGCGAACGCGCTCGGAATCGCGGTAGAAGTCGGCACACGCGGGATCGCCCCCGATCTGCTGCACACCTATTTGAGGCTGGCGCAGCGTTTTGGCACAAATATCGTCCGCACCATACCCGACACCGCCGACCATCATCCATCGGTCGATGAGATCATCGGCACACTGAAAGACATCGCACCGGAATTCGCGGCGGCGGGCGTTTATCTCGCCCTGGAGAATTACGACCGCTTCAAGTCGGCGGAGATGGCGCAAATGGTGGAGCAGATCGGCAGCGACCATGTAGGCATCTGCCTGGATACGGTGAATTCGTTCGGTTCACTTGAAGGTCCGGAGATCGTGGTCGCAACCCTCGGCCCATTCATCGTCAATCTGCACATCAAAGAGTTCACGATCCAGCGGGCCAGTTACGTGATGGGATTCGAGTTGATGGGAAAACCAGCAGGGCAGGGGATGCTCAATATTCCCTGGCTGCTGGATCAACTCAAGGGGCGTGAGTTTAACGCGATCCTTGAACTCTGGCCGCCGCCAGAAGTCGCACTGGCCGCCACCATCGCCAAAGAGGAACGCTGGGTCCGGGAGAGTATCGCCTATTTGCGACAGTACATTACGAGATGATGGATTATGAACAAAAATATCCTTTACTATGGACGACCAGAACCGTTAGAAGACCTGATTAAACTCCACGCCGGACCGCTGAACGCGATGTACGATCCGGCCAATGGTGATCTCCGCTACATTCGCCTGGGCGAAAACGAGATTCTGCGCCGGGTCTATGCTGCGGTGCGCGACCACAACTGGGGGACGGTACCGGGTGTCATCAGCGATGCCCATCTGAATATCAGGGACGACTCGTTCACAATCAGCTACCGGGTCGACCACAAACAGGGCGACATTGACTTTACCTGGCGCGGCACCCTCACCGGCCAGCCCGACGGCACCATCAACTTCACATTCGATGGCGAGGCGCTTTCGACCTTCCGCCGCAACCGGGTGGGATTTTGCATCCTGCACCCAATGGACTGCGCCGGACAGGACTGCACTATCGAGCAGGTCGACAGAACACACACCGACGGCATATTTCCGCAGCACATCTCACCGCACCAACCCTTCAAGCATATCCGGGCCATCACACATGAGGTCATACCCGGCGTACAGGCACGGGTGCTGATGGAGGGCGATACCTTCGAGATGGAGGACCAGCGCAACTGGACCGATGCGTCCTATAAAACTTACTGCACACCGCTGGATTTGCCGTTCCCGGTAACGGTGGAGCGAGGGCAGCGGATCAATCAATCGATCACGATCCAGGTATCGGGCGATGTGCCTCCGGCAGCCGAGACCGAGATCCGTCCGGTGATTACCATCAAGACAGCAGCCACACCGCTGCCGCGCATCGGCCTGGGCATGACCCACCGGACTCTCATGCCAGAAACCATCGAACGGCTGGACAACCTGGGGCTGGCGCACCTGCGCGTCGATCTGCATTTGAACACACCCGACCTGGAAGCCGTTTTGCGCGAAGCCAACCAGCAAGCCGCCACGCTGAGGATCAAACTGGAAGCGGCACTGCACCTGACCGACAACGCGGAAAACGAACTCAAGGCACTGCGCCTGCTGCTGGACTCCATTGGTCCCGAAATTGCCCACTGGTTGATCTTCCATGCGGGCGAAAAATCGACCCGTGCGAAATGGATCGAACTGGCGCGGGAATATCTCGCTGATTACGATCTATCGGCCCGGTTTGGTGGCGGCACGGATGCCTTCTTCACCGAGTTGAACCGGGAGCGCCCGCCGGTTAACGCCCTGGATAGGGTGGTCTATTCGCTCAATCCGCAGGTCCACGCCTTCCAGAATATCGATCTGGTCGAGACGCTGGCCGCGCAGGCCACGACCGTCGAAAGTGCAAGAGCGTTCAGCGGCGATCTACCGGTTGTCGTCAGTCCGATCACGCTCAGGATGCGCTGGAATCCCAACATGACCGGTCCGCAGCCAGAGACACCACCAGGCAAACTACCGCCGCAGGTAGATGTCCGCCAGATGTCGCTTCTCGGCGCGGCATGGACCCTGGGCAGCATCAAGTATCTGTCTGAGAGCGGCGCTCACAGCCTGACCTATTACGAGACAATCGGCTGGCGAGGGGTGATGGAATATGCCGAAGGCAGTCCCGACGAGTTCCCCTCGATACCGGGCGGCGTTTACCCGCTGTATCACGTTCTGGCGGATGTAGGCGAGTTCGCCGGGGGCGAGGTGGTAACCAGCGAGTCCAGTCAGCCGTTGGTGGTCGATGCGCTGGTCCTGCGCGATGGTGGACGCACGCGGGTGCTGGTAGCGAACATGACCCATAAACCGCAGACCGTCACCGTGAACAACATCAACGGACGCACAGCGGTAAAAACGCTGGACGAAACCAATGCCGAAGCCGCCATGCGTGCGCCTGATGCCTTCCGGGCAGATGAGACCACCGTGCAGAATGTCGATGGCAGCCTGGCTCTGGAACTGAAACCTTATGCAATCGCACGAATCGACAGCGCATAGACTAAAACGCACATCATAAAGAAAGGTGAATAAACAATGACAGTTAAAGTTGCATTGATGGGTGCTGGTGGCAAAATGGGTATGCGCATCACCAACAACATCAAGGATTTGCCCAAATACGACGTTGCCTATGTCGAAGTCAGCGAGGCCGGCATCAACAATCTGAAGGAGATCGGCGTGGATGTCACGCCGGAAGGCACGGCCCTGGACTCCGCCGAGATCGTTGTCCTGGCGCTGCCCGACCGGTTGATCGGCAAAATCACCGAGGCGATGGTGCCGAAACTCAATCCCGGCACCATGATCGTCGGATTGGACCCGGCAGCCGCCTACGCCGAAGTCATGCCGATCCGTGACGACATCACCTACTTCGTCACCCATCCCTGCCATCCACCGCTGTTCAGCGGCGACAACGATGAGAAGAAGATGACGGACTGGTTCGGCGGCGTCTATGCCAGCCAGCATATCGTCTGCGCCCTGCATCATGGTCCCGAAGATCATTATGCTAAAGGCGAAGAACTGGCAATCGACATGTACGGCAACAGCACCGGCCCCGTGATTAAATCCCACCGTATCACGGTGGAGCAGATGGCGCTGCTGGAACCGGCCCTGGTGGAGACCTTCTCAGCGGCCCTGCTGACAGCAGTCTATGAGGGCTTCGAGCAAATCGTTGAGATGGGTGTCCCCAAAGAGGCAGCCTGGGAGTTCCTCATGGGCCACCTGCGCACCGAACTGGCGATTGTCTTCGGTTT
>CAYQJO010000043.1:18016-23224 GCA_964417785.1 uncultured Anaerolineaceae bacterium
GAAGCCGAAGAGATGGTCGCTTTCTGCCGCGCGAAAGACGTCAAACTGCTCATCAACGAGAACTTTCGCTGGCAAACACCGATCCGCCAGGTTAAGATCATCATGGACGAAGGTCGCATCGGGACTCCATTTCGTGCAAGGATTAACTTCACCAGCAGCTTCCCGGTGTTCGATAATCAACCCTTCCTCAAAGACCTGGAACATTTCTTATTGACCGACGTCGGCAGTCATATCCTGGATGTGAGCCGTTTTCTGTTCGGTGAGGCATCCAGCCTGTACTGCACCACCAAACGGATTCACCCGGACATCAAAGGCGAGGATGTCGCTACCGTTGTGATGCGGATGGGCGAGCAGGACACAACCGTGATGTGCGAGATGAGCTATGCCACCCGCAGTGAGATCGAGCGCTTCCCGGAGACATTCATCTATGTCGAAGGTGATAAAGGCTTTCTCGAACTGGGTCCGGATTTCTGGATTCGAGAGACAACCGAACAAGGTACCCTGTCGAAACGGTACCCGCCGCCGCGCTATGCCTGGGCTGATCCGGCTTACGATGTCGTCCATTCCAGCATCGTACCGGCCCAGGACGATCTGGCCCGCGATTTAGAAGGCAAGCTGGACGCAGAGACCAGCGGCGAAGATAATATCAAGACGGTCCGGCTGGTTTTCAACAGCTACGTATCGGCTGCTCAGAACCAGGCCACTCATTTTTAGTCCATATGTCGGTCCCGTTCTGTTGTGGGCGGGACCATTGAAAAGCGCCTATGACTGACTTTACACGCAAGCCACTGCTCCGCGATCAGGCTTATGACCGGCTGAAAGAGTTGATTTTGAACGGCACCATTCCGCCGGGGACGTTTCTCTCTGAGCGCCAGCTTTCCGATCAACTTGGCATGAGCAAAACCCCGATACGTACCGCTCTGGAACGACTGGAAATTGACGGACTGGTTTCCATCTCTCCGCGCCAGGGTATCCTGGTGCGTGAACTCCCGCTCCAGGAAATCTTCGATCATTACGATATGCGCATCGCGTTAGAAACCTTCGTCGTGCGCCAGATCGCCGGTCGGTTGAGCGCATCACAGATCGACACTTTGCGGGCCAATCTGGCGGTCCAGGAAGAGACGATCAGCCAGGGCGATGTCGAACACCATATCCAGGCCGATATTGCGTTTCATATGCTGCTGTGTGAGTTCCTGGAAAACCGTGAGATCATCCGTGTGCTGGAACATCAACGCGCAATTCTGCATCGCGTCATCGCCCACCACTACGAACGCAACCTGGATCGCATGCCGGTCAGCTATGCTGAACACCAGGAGATTGTCGCAGCATTGGCAGCCGGTGATGGTGAACAGTCAGCCCGGACGATGGAAACACACTTGCGCACCGGCAAGCAACTGCTCATTTCGTAATATCACCGTAATCTGGTTGCAATCAATCACGAATTCGTTTACAATCCGAACAAATGTGTAGAAAGCAGGTCGCTATGATTGATCCCGGCATCCAGGAAAAAGCTGCGATATTCATCAAATCTCATGCCCGTCCCTTAGAGCAGGCGCTTTATGCCTATCATTTTGAAGATGACTCAATGGATGTTGTTCTGGACGAACTGGCAAAATTTCAGAATGACGATGGTGGTTTCGGTCATGGACTCGAACCGGATTTGCGCTACAGCGGGTCATCTGTTCTTGCCACCACCGTCGCGCTGCAAAAGCTGGCATCTATCAACGCTGGCGGCGACCATCCGATGGTCAAACGCGCCATGTTTTACCTGATGCACACCTATGAAGCGGGCAGCGTCGTGTGGCCGATTATCCCGCAGAAAGCCAAGAGCGAACCTCATGCTCCCTGGTGGCGTTATGATCCGGACCTGTCGAAATATCTCCTCAATCCGCGTGCTGAAATTGCCGGTTATATGTTACGCTGCGGCAAGGTGGTACCGGAACAACTCCGCGATGGAGTTACAGGGTCGGTGTTGAAGCACCTGGAAGAGATCGATGGCATTGAAATGCACGAACTGCTGTGCTGTGTGCGCATGGTGGAATATCTGCCGGAGGATTTGAAAGCACAGGCAGCGGCTCGTCTGGAACCGTTGATTCTGGAAACGGTTGCCACATCCGGTTGGGAAGGTTATGTGTTAAAGCCTATCCAGGTGGCTCCCAGACCGGACGCGACCTTTGCCGGTCTGCTGGATCATGTGCTGCAAGCCAACCTGGATTATGAAATCACGCAGCAGAGCGATAATGGGGCCTGGTCGCCACCATGGTCCTGGGGAGACGATTACCCGGAGGCATGGGTGCAGGCCAGACGCGAATGGCAGGGCGTGCTTACCCTGGATATGCTCCTGACGATGCGGGCCTATGGGCGGTTGTAGCCGGTAGCTGGTATTCGAGCAGTTGAATCCCCAGGTATACCCGGTGGTCCACCATCTCGGCGTTCACATTGTCCGCCAGGAACGTATTGAGTTCGTCAATGCGTGCCTCGGCAGATGAATAATCCCGCAAGATAAGCCACATCCGGTCACGGCCAGTGACACACTCCGTGAAGTCTGCTGTCGCTGCATCATCATCGCGCATATCATCATAAAGCGTGCAGCGCGGTAGATCACCATCGTAGTAAATATTCAGCGGCTCGTTGAAGTGCGCCATGAACTGATTCTGGCGATCCTTGCCCTGTTCTACATTGGCAACTACCACATCATTGGCTTCTTCATGCGTCTCAATATAGGCGATTAATTCGCGCCATTCCTCTTTGGTTGGCTCACTGTAATAGATGAGCAGGCCGGTTCCCATAAAGGCGATCAGCGCCCCGAAACTGGCATATAACGGCACCAGATGGCGGAATGTGACCAGCCCCAGCGCCAGCAGCAGATAGAACCCCGGTGCAGAAGCGATGACGTAGCGATGAAGATACATCGGTCCCAGGACAAATTCGAGGAAGAAGGGGGTGAACATGGGAAAGAAGAACCATGTCAGCGCCAGCCAGGTCGCGTCGGTCTGTTTGGTGAACAGATCGCTGACCTCGCGGGTCGTCTGCCCGATCCCCTGTGTCCATTCCTGGCGGCGGCGGGAGATGAAATACAGCGTCCCGCCGACCAGAATCAACGCGGCCAGACCGATTGGCACGATATGCAGATAATCGAAGTTATAGGCAATATACTTGACGACAGTATGGAAGGGCGTGGTGTTGGCTCGGTTGGCGATAAACTCGGAACCACCCAGTCCTTCTTCACTGCCGCCGGTGCCGAGAATACCAGGCAAAATGTGAACCGCCAGATGTGGCATGATCGCGATGACGATTCCCACCTGACTGATGAACCAGGGAAGCCGCAAATCTTTATAGCGTCCCCAGCGCAGCAGGAAGAAGATGCCCTGCCCCACAAACACGAACAGGCCATAAACATGTGTGTAATAGACCAGCGCACTCGCCACCACATACGGGATAAAGAACCAGCGCTTACCGGTCCATAAAGTCTGAACCAGGAAGTAGTAGGAGAGCAGGCTGGTGAATAACAGCATGCTGTAATAGCGGTAATCCTGGGAGTGGTGGATAAGGAAACCGGAGAGGATTGCCAGAACGGTTGCCATGATGGCCGTACGCCGGTCAAAAATTTGCTCGGCAATCAAATAGAAAAAGAAGATTGCACCGGCTCCCAACACCGCTGGCAGAGAGCGTACACCGGCCTCGTCAAAGCCGAAGATGTCGCCCCAGACACTACCCACCAGCACCATCAAGGGCGGTCGCCCACCGTCGAGAGTCTTCTCCATTTCCTCCGGTACAGACGTGACTTCGACCATAATGAATTCATCAAACCAGAAGCTCTCGGTTCCCAGGTCCCAGAAACGCAGAACCAGAGCCAGCAGCGCAAATCCCAGGGCGATAACGACGGGATTGATCCGTGTTGTTTCCTTTGTCAATTCGCTCATAATATGTGTCTTTCCATAACCTCAGCAAGCTGTGCGGCACGCATATCAAATCCCACACCCTGAGACGGTTCGCGATTGGGCAGTCGTCCGGCGCGTGCATCATCCCGTATCCGTGTCAGCATCGCGCTGATGTCGTCCGGCTTGTGGCGGCAGATATACTGGTCGGCGTGATGTTCGCGCAGGATTCGTGCCGCCAGATCATCATCATGATCGGTGACATAGAAAATGGGTTTGTTGGTCGCCAGATACTCGTAGATTTTGCCCGAAATTTGCTCTGGTACCGGCCATGAGGTCAACAGCAGCACATCGGCATCTTGCTGCATCTGCACAACCTTTGGCTGATTGGCATAGGGGTGTAACGTCACCTTTTCGGTGACCCCGTACTCCGCCACCGCACCTTCGACATCCATGCGATGGCGGCCAGCTACCGTCCAGTGGACACCCTCGACCCCTGCCAACCCCTGGAACAGGATATAGGGTTCGCGTGTCAGATAGAAAGAGCCGGGATAGAACAACTTGAGTGGTTCATCCGGAGCCAGGGTACGCGGTTCGGCAGTCCAATCATGGCGCAAATGGAAGAAAGACGCCCCCTGGGCGATAACGTGGATGTCGCTATTGTAGATGGGCAAAAAAGCTTCGATGGCACCTTCGGTCGTGACCAGAAGCGCATCGGCCTGCCGGATCGTTTCCCGTTCGATCACCATCTCAATTGCTTTTTTGATCTTCCCCTGGCCCAGGGTACGCGAGGTAGACCAGGGATCACCATAATCAGCGAACCAATGCGGGATATGGCCGTTGCGCCGGAGCGCACTGGCAATGATGTGCGCCCAGATCGGCATACAAAAGCTGATCACCACATCATAGGGTTGGGCCTTATTTAACTCAACCGCCCGTCGATAGCCGCCCATCACCCATTCACGCAGAGTCCTCAAGCGACTGCCGCCGCAGGTCGGCACCAGAACACGCTGAATATCAATATCGGGATGATCGACCACTTCCAACTGAGCTTCATCGAGAGGATGATCGCAATCCAGAAAATGCGGAGTCAGGACCGTGATATGATGCCCTTGCTCTGCCAGATAACGGACGATATTGGCCCAGCGGATGATCGCGGCGTCGCCAATCGGGACGAACTCATAGATTATCAACATGATGCGCTGCGGTGGCAGCATAGACTGCTTTGTGACGCTCACCTTCGCTTTTCCAATCGCTATGTGTCGTAACATTACTATAGTAGTGCGAAAGCACTATCAGTACCCTAACAGATCAATGAGACATTTTTAGG
>CAYQJO010000044.1:0-3987 GCA_964417785.1 uncultured Anaerolineaceae bacterium
GTGAAGTCCCGCTTCGCGCTCAGATCACCGACCTGAATAACTGGCTCCTGCTGCCGCGCCTCGATGCGGGCGATCTGGGTGGCGAAAGCCGGGGCGACAAAACTCTCGCGCTGGCCCGGACCAAAATGATTGAAGGGCCGCACCCGCATAATGGATAACTCATGACTCAGCGCGTACTGGTAAGCCAGCATGTCCTGCGTCACTTTGCTGACGCCGTAGGGGCTGGTGGGGCGCAGGGGCGAGTCTTCATCCAGCGGCAGTTCATCGGGCGCGACCTGCCCGTAAATCTCCGCCGAACTCACCACCAGCATACGCGGCTGTATACCCAGTTCGATACAGGCTACGATCAGATTAAGCTGAGAGAGGATGTTGTTTTCCAGGGTTTCCCAGGGAGCTTCAAATGAACGCGGCACGAATGCCTGCGCCGCCAGATGGTAAATCCGATCCGGTCGCAAATCCGCCAGAAGACCGCGAACCCGCCCCATATCTTTGAGGTCCAGATAGTGTGTAGTGGCTCCCGGTTCCACCGCGACATCCATGCTGGTACCGTGAACCTCGGCATCTGTTGCAAGCAGGAGGCGTGTCAGGTATCCGCCGACAAATCCCGCCGCGCCTGTGACCAGTACACGCAATACGTCATCTCCTGTGTTCCGAATTCGGGCAGAAGTATATACCTAAGGACGAGAATAGTCTATCACGATTGCCAGCATGTCGCCCGTAGCGGCCATCTCAACCGCGACGACATCGTAATGCCCGCCCGGCTGCAACACCTGCTCTGGCAGCACCGCCGCCACCAGGTCCACATCGGCATCAATGATATAGAAATCAACCGCGTTGAACGGCAGACTGGTGGTCGGTGACGCGCTGCCGCCGGCCTGATCGCGGAACAACTTGAGCGCCTGTACCGTGAGGGGTGAGCGGTTGGTAGCGGGGGCCGCCTCCTCGGTAGCTGAGGCAGTCACGTTGATCGCCTCGCTGCCGGTTTGTGCCACCGAGAGATCGAGCAGCACATTCCGGCTCGGCGTCAGGTTGACCAGTCGAACCGTCGCCGAAGTCTCATTCGACAGGGGGTTGCGCAGCGGTAACAAAGCCGCATTCTCGGCGGTATAGCCATAGACATAGAGCGTATTATCGCTCTCACCAAAGAACTCGAAAGGCTCTCCCAGAACCGGCTCGCCGGTCCCGGATACCTGCACCGACAGATCGTAAACACCTTCCGGTACCAGAATCGGCGCTGTGATCGTTCCGTATTCCAGCGATGTGACCAGCGAAATATCGCCGATAAAGAAATCCAGCGGCATACCCTCAACCAACATATTTGCCAGCCGCACATAGGTCGGCTCCATATCCGGGATTGCCGCCTCGATAGCCGATTCATCGACACCCGTCTCGACCACGCCGGGTGTGTCTCCTAAAATGACCGGCACCGCATCATCACCGCTCCCGGTCATCAGGTAGAGGTAACTGCGCCCAGCCTCAAGTTCGACATCAATGGTACGCTCCACGAAATCCACAACGGTATTGGCGCGGTCCAATCCCTGCCAGAAGAAAGCATACTCACCGGCATCCACTGTCACGGGGCCAGCAACCCGGCGCGACGCTATCGTGTTGATTCCCCCAATGGGCGTATCACCCTGTCCACGCAGACGGGCGCTCGGATACTCGGTCAGCGCGTTGACGAACGTAATACGGGTCTGACCGGCTGGCAAAGGCGACAAATCCTCCAGGTGACGCACCAGAATCCGCTGGTCCGCATCACCCAACAACAAGAGCGTCGCATCCGCGTCAGGATTCACATTGAGCGGAAGCTGCGCCAACGGCTCGTCGCTGCCCGGCGCATAAGCATACGCGGTGTAGCTGCCGGAAACGACACGCTGCCATGCGCCAAAGCGCGTGAAATCCAGTCCGGTGGCAATCGCCGTCTCACCCACATACACATCCACTGGTCCCATATCGGGAGAACCGTGTACGGCCCGTACACCGGCCCATCCCGGCACCTGAGTGGAGAATTCAATGATCTGCCACGATTCAGCGTCATTGATGTCGCCCGTGACCACCAGCGTATAACTGTAACGCTGGCGCAAACTGATCTGGCGGTTGATGATCTCCTGGCCCTCTGCCAACACCTGAAACAACGCCGGTTCGGCAGGCAGGGACACGGCGGGCGCAATCTGCCCGAAGTTCAACGGCTCAGCGAGGTTTTCGCCCCCCTGGACCAATGCCAGCGACGGCGATTCGGGAAATGCCTGGACATAGGTGACACGGCTGGTGTTTTCTTCCAGTGGTTCTTGATTCTCGGCAAACGTCACCAGGGACGGCGACTCCGGCAGACCGGCCAGCATCAGCACCCGTGTTTCACCACCCGCTACAATAACGGATTGGGCCAGTACCGGTGGCACCTGGCTGGTCACACGTTCACCCTGCGGCATAATCCGCAGATTATATTCACCGGCTTCCAGCGACGTTACACCAGTCACCTGACCAAAGTTCAGATTTGGGGCCACACTCAGCGCTTCGATGAAGAAACTTACCGGCGGCAGTCCTGGCACAGCGTGGATCAACCGCACCGATGCCTGATCCGCCGGATCGAGCGCGGTTGTACGCGGTTGGACCAGAGGTGTCGGTGTTGGCGTCTCGGTCAGGGGGATGGACGTTTCGGTCGGCGTGTCAGTGGGAATCGAGACGGTGGTAGGCGGCGGATCACCGCCAGAATCACAGGCGGCCAACAAGATGACCATCATCAGAACCGCGATTCGATACCCCATAGCACCCTCTCCTGCCTCAAACATTTCCATCATAACACAAAGTCCCGCATGCAAGATGCGGGACTCGGCTTAAGCTTCTGCAATGGTGCAGCGTTTAGCCAGCGGTCTCCTCGGTGGCTGCCGGCTGCTCGACCTGGATCACCGGAATCTGGTCGATGTCCGCATTCGCACCGTTAAAGGTTACGAAAACGAACGGGCTGGCGATCCAACCGGGCTGACCTTCAAACGAAGTCCGCAGCCATGCGCTGTCCTCCGTGCGTCCTTCCACGATAAGCTGCGCCCCACTGGGAACACGGACCGCCACCTCAGATTGATCGTCCGGGGCGCGGCGCATGTTCAGATTGGTGTCCGGATTGGTGGCGACGGTGGCGATGAACGCATCGCGGGTGGGATTCGGTGTAGGTGGCGCAACGGGAGCCACATCTGCGCTGACAAAACCAATTGTTTCGAGGTCTGCCGGTTTGATGAAGTCCCGCGATTCGAGGAATTCCAGGTCTTCAGTCTCACCGTTGAGCTGGTACTCGACAAAGCGGGTGCTGACCCAACCGGTGATCACACCACCCTGCGGCGGCGTGTACTCGATCAGCGCCCAGGTCTGTACCGTCGTTTCGTCATCCTCTTCCACCGAGACATCGGTCAATCCCAGCAGTTCCGCCACCGTACCACCCGGCAGACGGGCCAGCACTTCGGACCCGGTATTGGGTGTGCGGCGGACATTCAGGTTGGCACCCGGGTCAATGTTAATAACACGTACAGTGACACGATTCTCCGTCGGCGAGGGCGGAGTCAGCGCGGTACCAATCGCTTCACCAGGGCGATTCTGCGGGATCAAGGGCAGGTCCGCCAGCTTGAATTCCTCACCATCCGACGCACGCACATCGACATACAGCGCGTTGATCCACGCTTCAATCTGACCGCCATCAGGTGTGTTGTAGATCACGTTCAGCCATGTGCCTTCAGGATCGAGGTCAGCATCACGGTCTTCCGGATCGAGCGCCTCAGCCGGGTCTTCGAAGAAGACTTCGGTTCCATCGGCCAGTGTCTCAACCGGAATCTCGACGCCATCAACGTCAATCGGCGCACCAGCGCGACCGACGACTTCCAGGACCGTACCCGACGGAGCCAGACCCAGTGAGAAAGCATCCGGCGACGGATACTGGCGCAGTTGCAGGTTGGCACCCGGATTCAGCACCACACGGGCGGTCGGGTTATCGGTTGTAAC
>CAYQJO010000044.1:4087-22944 GCA_964417785.1 uncultured Anaerolineaceae bacterium
AACACGACATTCTGTGTGGTCGGTTCCAGGATAATCGCGTTGCTCGATGAGCCGAAGGGGATGCTGTCAGCCAGCACCGTACCATCGGCCAGCGTTGCCGTGACAATGCTGTCACCGGGGATGGTGTTCACCACACTGACGACTGCGCTGGTCGCATCGACCCCTTCAATGGCGTCGCTGAACACATCGACGGTGAGACCATCGGGCGAACCCAGAGCGACCGCCGTCTGCGCCGTCCCGGCTGCCAGCGAAACGGATGCTTCCAGCAGCGCCGTGCCATCCCCGCCTTGCAGTGTGACGGTGTAGTCGCCCGCCGGAAGCGGCAGATGCTCGGTTACAACGCCAAATTCGACCGCCGGGACGGCTTTAGTACCGTCTATCAGAATGTCCACCGCACCGGCTTCGGCCACACCATGCGCCATCCGCAGGAAGGCATCACCGTCGTTGGCGGCAGTCGGAGCCGACAGTTGCATGGCCGCCGGGATAGACGGTGTGCCGTAAAGAACAATCATGTTGGTAGTGTTGCTGACCAACGAGAACGGCGTCGCCGGCAGCACCGCATCGCCGCCACCCGTCACACTCACACTGAAGGAATACACATCCGCCGGGATGTCGAAAGTTCCCACCGATGCACCATAGGTCAGATTGCTGGCGACGTTATCCGCACCCGCGACGACATCCACACCACCGGCACCGGCAATTGCATGAATCAAGCGCATCCGCGATGTACCGAGCGGGACCGGGGTGAAGTCGTCTACGAAAACGTCGAATTGGGGCGGGTTAATCGATGACGCGATCAGCGTCCGGGGTTCGGATGGATTTGATTCAACCTGCTGTGACCACAACGCGGTCGTCACGCCACCGGGCGCAACGGACACCGACCGGGTACCGGCTGGCACACCGATATAGGTGGACGCCTCACCGAAGTCCAGGCCCACCACCGTAAGCTGGTCATCGACATAGACATCGACCGCCGTCACACCGGGGATCGCATGAACAAAACGAAAATAGCCGGTCTGGTCCAACTGTGCGGTCAAATTGGAAAGGCCAAACAAAAATATCAGTGCCACGATCAGATTTCTAAAACGCATACATTCTCCTCCTTTATTGCGGTCCTGTATTTGTTCACCTGCGGTTGATTTACCCGTAGGGACGCGCAAAAGCGCGTCCATTTTGAGGCACATCAAGGCGAACACTACACGGTTTACGTGCCTTCCTCCCATTGGTTCAGATACGCGTCCTGTTCGGGAGTCAGCGTGTCAATTTCAATGCCCATCGCCATGAGTTTAAGACGGGCAATTTCCTGGTCGATATCCTGCGGGATGGTGTACACGCTGGCCGCCAGAGACTCGGCGTTTCTGAACATGTACTCGGCACCCAGCGCTTGATTGGCGAAGCTCATATCCATCACACTCGCCGGATGACCTTCCGCCGCTGCCAGGTTAATCAGGCGACCTTCACCCAGAATATAAATGGGGCGACCATCGACCAGATATTCTTCCACAAAGGGACGGACCCGCCTCGGTTCTTCCGAAGCCATCTCACGCAGGCCCTTAAGATTGATTTCGACATTGAAATGTCCAGAGTTCGCCACGATTGCGCCGCGCTTCATCACCTTAAAGTGATGGGTGTCGATCACGTTGATGTCACCGGTCGCCGTGACGAAAATATCGCCAATCGGTGCTGCTTCTTCCATCGGCATAACCCGGTAGCCATCCATCACCGCTTCTAACGCCCGCAGCGGATTGACTTCCGTCACAATGACATTCGAGCCCATACCGGCGGCCCGCATGGCGATACCCCGGCTGCACCAACCGTAACCGGCGACGACAACCACCCGCCCCGCCAGAAGAATGTTGGTGGCGCGAATGATACCGTCCAGGGTACTCTGGCCGGTACCGTAGCGATTATCGAACAGATGCTTGGTGTCGCTGTCGTTCACAGCGATCACCGGAAAAGCCAGTGCGCCGTCTTTCGCCATCGCCCGCAGCCGGATCACACCGGTGGTCGTCTCCTCCGTACCACCGACAATATCGTCGAGCAGTTCGCGGCGGCTCTTGTGGATCATGCTCACCAGATCGGCACCATCATCCATCGTGATGCCCGGTTTGTGATCCAGAGCAGCCTTCAGGTGATCATAGTAGGTGTCGTTGTCCTCACCTTTGATGGCATACACCGGAATTTCATCATGAACAACCAACGACGCGGCCACATCATCCTGTGTGGAAAGCGGGTTCGATGCGCAGAGGACGACATCCGCGCCACCGGCCTGAAGCGTGCGCATCAGGTTGGCGGTCTCGGTAGTCACATGCAAACAGGCGGATACACGCACGCCCTTCAGCGGCTTTTCTTTCTCAAAACGCTCCATGATTGCCTGGAGTACCGGCATTTCCTGACCGGCCCACTCAATGCGGTACCGGCCACCAGTCGCCATATCCAGGTCTTTTACATCATGCTCGACGGTCATTGATCTCTCCTAATGATCGATAAACACAAGCTTGCAATTCTAGCACATCTCCAGCGCATCCAGCAGGCCACCATCATCATAGCGCTCACGGAACCGCGCCACAAACTCTGCCGGCGTATAATGGTGGCTCTGCGGTCCGATATGTTCTAATACGTAGGTCGCACAAAGAGACCCAATCTGCGCGGATAGTTCCAACGGCAAATCGTGCATCAAACCGTAAACCAGACCAGCACGGAACGCATCACCCACACCCGTCGGGTCTTTGATCTCTTTCGGTGGGAACGCCGCCGTTTCGATGAAGTCGGCCCCGTGATAAACATGCGCCCCGCGCTCGCCCTGCGTGACCACAACAATATCCACTATCTGCCGAAGCTCATCAATGCTTTTGCCGGTCTTCTGGCTGATGATCTCCATCTCGTAGGCATTGGCAATCAACACATACGCGCCCTGAAGGCCATGAAGAATCTCGTCACCACTCAGACGGGCGACCTGCTGGCTCGGATCATAGATAAACCGAACCCCCTTTTCCCGGCACTCCTGGGTGATATTCGCCATCGCCTGCGGGTCGTTGGGCGATACGATCACCAGATCGGGCTGCATGTCACCACAGGCATCTGCCAGATTGTAATCGCGGGCATGGGCCATCGCCCCACTGTAGAACGACGCGATCTGGTTGTTGTCTACGTCGGTGTTGGCGAAAAACGAGGCGGTGAACACCTCGTCAATCTGGCGAACGGTGCTGGTGTCCACACCGTTGCTTTCCAGCCAATCCCGGTACGGCGGAAAATCCCGGCCTGCGGTCCCCATCACTTTCGGATTCAGACCGAGCAGTGCCATACTGAAGGCGATGTTGGGCGCGATACCGCCCCAGTGGCGCGTCATATCTTCAACCAGGAAGCTGACGCTGATTTGATGCAGTTGTTCCTTCAACAGATGGTCAGCGAACTTACCGGGGAAACGCATGAGGTAATCGTAAGCGATGGAGCCAGAGACAATGATATTCATTGGGCAGATTCTCACACACTTTCAGGCTAAAGCGGCGTCATTATAAAGTTAGAGCTACTCAGGCGTAAGGGTCAACCGTAACCCTCTCCGCCTCCAGGGCATCAAGTTCCGCCTCCAACTCAGATGTAAACAGGCGGTCACGGTAGACAAACGCGACCCCCATACCGACCAGCACCCGGAACCACTTGTGAAAAAAGCCCTGCATCAACGCCGCAGCAACAGCGATGTCGGGTGTGAGTGCCGGGTGTCCCGGTGCCACTATCGCGATCAGCATGGCAAAGTTGGAGACCTCTGTCACACCGGCCCCGTTCGGCACAAAACTCAGCGCACCGACCGCCGAGGCCACACCAACGATAAACGCCACTTGCAGCACGAGTTCCACATCCAGCGTGAGACCGAAACCCCACAGGATCAGGGCAAAACCGGTCGTACTCGACAGATACACACCCACGCCCATGATCGTCGTGGGAATGACATGCTTGAGCTTGAATATCTCGCGACTGCTCTCGTAGAACTCCGCCAGCGGATCGTGCAAGCGGCTGAGCAGCGGTATCTGGGCCAGGACGCGCAGGAAGAAACGCGCCAGCGGTGCAATCTGCACCACTACCAGCCCACCAAACAGCAGCAGCGCGGAGGTGTAGATAATGCCTTCAACCACACCGCGTGTCAGTGGATCGGGCAGGTTATCCAGGTGCAGACGGTCGCTGGCAACCAGCAGCGTGACCGTCAGCGTAAGGATAACCGCCAGGCCGTCAACCACCCGTTCCGCGATCACCACCGGTGAACTGACGACAACCGGTATACCGGTCTTCATTTTAAGGAATACCACTTTGAGTAACTCCGCAACTTTACCCGGACTGACCACCATCGTGAATCCGGCGACAAAGATGATGAGGCTGTCCTTGAGACTGATCTTGTCACGGGCATCGATCACGCCCAGATAATAATGCCATTCCAGAAAACGAAAGAATCCGGCACTGATCTGCGTCAAACACAGGACGAAAAACAACCAGAGCGGGAAATCCCGCAAGGTCGTCAGAACACCCTGATCGAACTGTGACCCGGTGTCGAGGAAGATGACCAGTGCCACATAGATGGCAAAAATAACCACCAGACCGGCGATGATTTGATTGCGGTATTTACGCATAATTGACCTCAATATGACGGAAGCATTGTAGCACGGCGTAGGCTCACCGTCAGGTAAAAGTCTCATCGATACCTCTATAATAGCCCGTCACATTGAGATATACTAAGCGCGATAGCTGGAGAGACCCATTTGATGACTCCAAATCTCGACGACACACAACCGATCAGTGTTCCAGAGCAACTGGCAGCACCACCGCGTTTCCTGCTGTGGGGCGTGATCGTTCTCTTTTTAATGGGCGTTATTGGTACGTTCGCCGGTATCTACATTTTCCGTGAGGTGTTAGAGCCTGGTCAGCAGCAGCGCGTAATTGGCACTTTCGAGTTCATGGAGGCTTTTCTGCCACCCCGTCCTGATCCCAGCGACACGGTGCCAACAGCAGTCGCCACTGTCGATGAAGGTGCATTGCAAAACCTGCTGCAACTGGACCTGCCACCTGCTGGCGGTGCCAGTGCCGAGGTAACCGAAGCAGCGGCGACATCTTTGCCGACGCACACCCCGCTGCCGACCAATACGCCGCTGCCGACCAATACACCGCCGCCAACAAATACACCGCCGCCAACGATCACAGCCGTACCCACCACCGGACAGACTCCAGTGGCAAATGTGGCATTCACTCGTGAGTGGCCGGTCAACGCCCGCAATTATGGCTTCACCTGGCACAAACAAACCTGGAATAACTGTGGGCCAGCCAGTATCACAACAGCGCTGAGTTACTATGGCTGGCAGGAGGATCAAACCTATGCCGCCCGTTATCTCAAGCCCAACCGCGAGGACAAAAACGTCAGTCCGAGTGAACTGGTCAGCTTTGTCAACGAGCAGACACAGGTCCGTGCGCTGACGCGTATGGGCGGCGACCTCGACCTGCTGCGTGTCCTCATCGCCAACGAATTCCCGGTGATTGTCGAACGCAGCCAGATGTTTGAAGGTTACGACTGGATCGGCCATTACCAGACGGTTGTGGCCTATAACGACAGCGAGCAGCGTTTTTACAGCTACGACAGTTTCCTCGGTGATGGCGAAGGCACCGGTGTGGCTGACGACTACGAAGACCTGGACCGCCACTGGCAGGCATTCAACCGGACCTTCATCGTAATATACGACCCCGTCCGGGAAAACCGTCTGCTATCACTCCTGGGCGAGCGAGCCGATCCTTTGCAGGCAGCGGAATATGCCTTTGACGTGGCCCAACAGGAAGCACGGGCCAACCCACAGGACGGCTTCGCGTGGTTCAATATGGGAAGTTCACTGACGGAACTGGGCCGTTACCAGGAAGCATCCGTTGCATTTGATGAGGCGTTCCGCCTCGGCATCCCCTGGCGGATGTTGTGGTACCAGTTCGGTCCCTTTGAAGCCTACTATCAGGTGGGCCGCTTTGAAGATGTCCTCAATTACGTCAACAACAATCTGACCAACGGCGGCGAATACGTTGAAGAGACTTATTACTGGCAGGGACGTGTCTATGAAGCGGCGGGGCGCATCGGTGAAGCGGCCAGTGCATTCCGTACTGCGCTCAACCGCAACAACCTGTTCACACGGGCGCAAGTCGCCCTGGATCGCTTGAATTCGTAGGGATTTGGCATGGCCGATAACGCACAGCGCAACAGCCAGCTTGCCCGTTCGACCCTGGTCGTCATGATCGCATTCGGGGTCGCCAAAGTCATCAGCCTGGTTCAGACCGTCATCATCGCCGACCGCTTCGGTGTGGGTCCCGAATGGGACGCCTACGTCGCCGCCAACCGCATCCCCGAATTGATCTTCACCCTGATCGCCGGTGGCGCACTGGCCCACGCCTTTATCCCCATCTTCAGCGGCTATCTGGCGCGTGAAGACCGTCCCGGCGCGTGGGAAGTTGCCAGCCATGTCATCAACACCATCTTCAGCGTGACCGCTCTGGTCAGTGCGGTAGTGTTCCTGCTGGCCCCGTGGCTGGTCAGTGAAATCGTGGCACCCGGCTTCGATCAAGATGTGCGCGACCAGACGGTGGCCTTGATGCGTATCCTGCTCATCAGCACCATGATCTTCTCGGTCAGCGGAATCGTGATGGGCATTCTGCAAAGCCACAATCACTTTCTCCTGCCAGCGCTGGCCCCCATCATGTTCGATGTCGGCATCCTGTTCGGCGTGGTTTTTCTCATGCCTGCCATCGGTGTTGAAGGTGTCGCCATCGGTGCTGTTGTGGGTGCCGCCATGCACCTCGGCATCCAGGTGCCAGGATTGTTCCGGTTCAAGGCACAATGGAAAGCGGCACTCGGTCTGCGTGACCCGGTGTTGTGGAAGGTCATCCGCCTGATGCTGCCGCGTGTGGCTGGACTCGGGGTCTTCAGCCTGAACTTCATCGTCATGAACAACATCGCCTCACGCCTCGGCACCGGCGCGGTCAGTGCGCTGGATTGGGGCTGGCGTCTGATGCAGATTCCGCAAACCCTGATCGGCACAGCGATGGGGGTGGTGATCTTCCCCACGCTGGCGGCATTGAGCGAACTCGGTGACGAAGACGGCAAGCGCGACTATATGTCCGGAGCGCTGCGCTTCATCTTGATTACCAGCATCCCATCGGCGGTGGCGCTGGTGGTCCTGGGACCGCCGGTCATCCGCCTGCTGGAACGCGGCGCATTTGACGCCTCGGCATCAGCGCTGGTCTACAGCACGCTGCGCTTCTTCGCCCTGGGTTTGATCGTCCACTCGGCTTTGGAAGTCGTCGCCCGCAGTTTCTACGCCGATAAAGACACCCTGACCCCGCTGTGGGCGGCACTCGGCGGTGCAGCCATCAATCTGGTCGGTTCCTTCGTCTTCAGTGACGTGGGCCACGCCGAGACCTATATTGCCTCCAACTGGACCGTCAACCAGTTCAGCCAGCTTGGTTTCAGCGGCCAGATGGGCAATGTCGGCGGATTGGCGCTGGCAAATTCGCTCGGTGTGATGTTTGAGGTCGGATTCCTGCTGGTTATCCTGCGACGCCGCTGGCACGGCGTCAACGAGAACGCGCTGGCAGCCACGATCATCAAGACCACCGCCGCCAGCCTGATTATGGCACTCGCTATCATCGGTGTGGAATGGATGTGGCAGTTGGCCGGTCTGGACAGCGGCAGCCTGTTCATGACCGTCGGTCAGGTGGGCGCACAGATCATTGTTGGCACGGTGGTCTTCATCGTCGCCGCTTTGCTTATGGGCATGCGTGAGTTACAAATGCTCTTCAATATGATTTTCCGACGGACGGAGTTAGCCCCGGCATGAGCATCGAAATCAAATCCATGACCCTCGGCATCGCCGCCACCAATACCTATCTTGTTGCAGATACGGCCAGCGGTGACGCTATCCTCATTGATCCGGTCGATGAGGCAGATCGCATCGTCCAGGCTGCCGAGAATGCGGGTTGGACCATCAAGCTGATCCTGGCGACACATGGGCATTTCGACCATGTGCTTGCCAGCAAACCGCTCAAAGACCAGACCGGCGCACCCTTTTACATCCACCACAACGGCACGATGTGGCTGGACTCGCTGCCGCAGCAAGGTCTGATGTTCACCGGTGCCTTGTTCCCCGAAGCCGCCAAGCCGGATCGTCTGCTGACCGATGGGCCGGAAACTATCGAAGTCGGTGGGATTCGCCTGGAAACGTTGTATACGCCCGGTCATGCCGCAGATCATCTGGCATATTATCTGCGTGACCACAAAGTTCTCTTCGGCGGTGACTGTCTGTTCGCCGGGAGCATTGGCCGCACCGACCTCCCTGGTGGTGACTATGCGCAGTTGATGCGCACCATCACCAGGATTATCCTGCCGTTGGGTGATGATGTTCAGGTGCTACCCGGTCATATGCAGACCACCACCATCGGACAGGAGCGCCGCACCAATCCGTTCATACGTGAATACTTGTCATGAATCTGGTCAACCAGTTCTCATTTCCGTTGATCGCCATCGTCCTGATGGCACTGAGCATCGTCATTTTGCGGCGCTGGCTGCATAGCGGCTGGCGCGTGGTCAGTGGGGTGTTGATCGCTATCGCACTGCTGTTCATGGCGGGATTCGTCCTGTTCCAGCCAGAAGACAGCGATGTGCGTGATTTCAACGCCGCCATAGCCGCGCTGGAAAACAACCGCCCCACAATAGTCGTATTCTTCAGCAAGTTTTGCAGCCTGTGCATCACGATGGAACCGCTGGTCAATGACCTGGAAAATGACCTGGAAAGCGAATTCGATATCCTCCGCGTTGACATTCACACGCCGGTGGGCCGCTCACTGCGTGAACAACTCAGCTTCTCGTTTACACCCGAATTCGTCCTCTACGACAGCGATGGGCGCGAAGTCTGGCGAGCGCATGTCCCGCCGGGTGATGACAGCCTGAACCGTGCGCGGGTCAGTTAATGCGGATTTTGATGCTCTTCCTGGATGGGGTCGGCCTCGGTGAAAACGACCCGGCGACCAATCCTTTCGCTGCCGCACACCTGCCCACCCTGCACCACCTCAGCGGCGGCCATCGCTGGTTGAGAGAAAACGGAACCATTGTCAGCGACAACATATCGTTCTCACCAACCGATGCCTGCCTGGGCATGCCTGGACGCCCCCAAAGTGGTACCGGTCAGGCGACTATTCTGACCGGGCGCAATGTACCGGCGCTGATCGGTCGCCATTACGGTCCCAAACCAGACAGCGTCACTCGCGAGATACTGGAACACGATAACTTCTTCATGCAGGCAAACACGTCCGCGCTGCTGGAAGCCTATCCGCCGGATTGGCACAAAGGCATTAACAGCGGCAAACGGCTGCCCGCCAGCTATCAATACGCCGCCCGCGCTGCCGGATTACCCTTCCTGACAGAGGTCGAATTGCGTGCAGGGCAGGCCCTCAGCGGGGATTGGACCGGCGAGGCATGGCGCGACCGGATGGGCTACAATGATACACCTGTAATTTCACTATACGAAGCGGGAGTCCGGCTGGTGGAGTTGAGCCGACGCTATTCATTCAGCTTCTTCCCCTATTGGCTCAGCGACGTGGTCGGTCATCGTGGTGACATGGCCGAGGCGATTCACCTGCTGGAACGCTTCGATCAGGTCATGGCAGGGGTTCTCGATCACTGGCGCGATGATGAGGGTCTGGTGATCATCACCAGCGATCACGGCAACATGGAAGCGATGGATCATCGCAAGCACACCGAAAACCCGGTGCCGACGGTGGTCATCGGGAACGGTCATTTCACGGTCAACACATTGGCCGACATCGCACCCCGGATGGCCGCCGCTCTCAGTCGCTGACCATCGCCTCCACAAGACTCATCATCGTATCCCAATCCGGCAGCGGATCACGCCAGAGCCATTCCGGTTTCAGCACGAATCCCGGCAGCACATTGGAGACCAATCGGCCTTCACTATCGATCATCTGCACTCTGTAATATCCATTCTCGTCCAGTTGATACAGCGACGCTTCTTCACGGATGGGATCGAGCAGTAGATATTCCGGCACACCAGCGGCTTCATACTCGATAAACTTGTCGCCGCGATCCCGCTTGCCACTTTCTGGCGAAACCACTTCGACCACCAGGTCCGCTGCGCCATCCAGATAGGTCTCGGTTGCATGATCCAGATGGTCATTCAACACTACCATGAGATCGGGTTCACGGGCAATCTGACTCGACTCGATGAGCATTGGATAGCCAGCCAGAAACAACTTCCCCAAACGAGTCTTGCCCAGGTACGCGCCGAACAGATGGGTCAGAAACGCCAGAATAAGCTGGTGCGTCATATTATTCGACATCAGTGCAATGACCTTCCCTGACAACCATTCGGTACGCTCTCCCTCGAAGCGTCTCAGATAGTCCTCAAAGCTCACATCTTCGGCGATGATCTGCTCGTTGCGGAGCGAATCATCACGCTCTTTTGCATCAATCATCGTATTTCGTCTCACGAATCCAGCGTCAACTCGTATGTCCCGTTGTCGCCCAATGCCCCCACCACGATGTAAAAACGTCCTCTATATGGGAGGTCCATTTCCAGTTCAACCCTTGATGAACTGAGGGTGGCTTCATTTCCGCCCACCAGTTCGCGGTCCGAGTTGTAGATTTGTATCTGCGGATTGGTGGCGTTGTTGTTTGTTTCCATCACAACGCGAATCCGCTGTTCCTCAACACCGTCGAACTCCCACACGTCTTTGTCTGCAAAATTGACAGTACCGCTCCTGGTTTCATTGACTTCAATCATTCCGCGCTCGCGCACTTCATCCCAGTTCACGCCGGTCGTGATCGAAATGTTGTCCAGATCGTCAAAGTCCAGCGTGACGTTGAACTCGGCCAACACCTCCTGCATCACGTCGGCAACTTCCGAACCGGCGACAAACAACCCCATCGTCGGCAGCACACAGAAGAAACCGCAGATGCCGACAATAAAGATCATGAAGCAGGTCACCAATGAACAACCACTGTTGCGCGGCTTGATGACCTGCACACCCGGTGACCGCTTGGGTTTCTCGCCGGATTGCAACTGCGCCAGCATGGTCCGAGCGTGGGGATGGTCGGGCCGCAGCCGCAGCACATTTTCCAGCGCGTCAATAGCACGGGCGCGGTTGACTTCGGCGTTTGCCATCAACCACCACGCATCGGCATTCTCCGGCTGGGCCTCGACAATCGGTTGGAGCATAATAAGCGCTTCTTCCTGGCGGCCATCCGCCAGCAAGTCATACACCTGCCGTAGCTGATTTTCGGACATATACGTCCCTCCTGTTAACATCAGTTTAGCATCGAATCTTGACGAAGCCATGCCCCTACACTACAATTTTCAGGCTAACTACCTGGGTATAATCCATGTTTGAAAGTTTAAGCCAACGCTTACAGGATACATTTGACCGTATCGGTCGCAGCGGTAAATTAACTGAAGCGGATGTAAAAACCGCCATGCGCGAAGTGCGTATGGCCCTGCTGGAAGCCGATGTCGCGCTGCCGGTTGTCAAGGATTTTGTCAGCCGGGTGCGCGAACGCGCCATCGGTGCCGAAGTCGCCAAAGCGCTCAAACCAGGCCAGATGGTCGTCAAGATCGTCCATGAGGAACTGGTGGAGACACTGGGCGAACCGGGCCGTCTCAACTTCTCAGGCAGCAACCGCCCGCATGTCATCATGCTGGTGGGCCTGCAAGGATCAGGTAAAACGACGACGGCGGCTAAACTGGCGATCCATCTGCGGCGTGAAGGCCGTCAGCCCTTTTTGGTCGCCTGCGACACCTATCGTCCTGCCGCCGTTGACCAGTTGGTCACGCTGGCGAAGCAGATCAACATCGATTATTACGAAGAGGGGACTTCAGCCCGCCCCACTGACATCAGTGTGCGTGGGTTGAAGGCGGCTAAAGAAGCTGGTGCCTCAGTCGTGATTATCGACACAGCGGGCCGTTTGCAGATCGACGAAACGCTCATGGATGAGCTAAAAGACATCAAGCAACGGACCCATCCGGCGGAAATTCTGCTGGTCGCCGACGCCATGACCGGTCAGGAAGCGGTCAATATCGCCCAGGGCTTCAACGAAAACGTCGGTGTCACGGGCCTGATTTTGACCAAGATCGACGGTGACGCACGCGGCGGTGCCGCCATTTCTATGCGTGCCGTCACCCAGGTGCCGATCAAGTTCCTGGGTACAGGCGAAAAACTGGATGGTTTTGAGATTTTCCATCCGGACCGTCTTGTGGACCGCATCCTCGGTATGGGCGATGTCATGTCGCTGATTGAGAAGGCCGAAGAGACCTTCACCGAAGAAGAAGCGGTGCGGCTCCAGAAGAAGATGATGAAGAATCAGTTCACGCTTCAGGACTTTCTGGACCAGTTACAGAAAATCCGCAAGATGGGACCCATCGGGCAGATCATGAACATGATCCCCGGTGTGAGCAAAATGCAGATGCAGGATCAAATCGACCAGGAAGAGGTCGAAGCCCGTTTGAAACGGGTCGAGGCGATCATTAACTCCATGACGCTCGATGAGCGCGAAAATCCGCGTAAACTGAACGCCAGCCGTAAGCGGCGCATCGCCGCTGGCAGCGGCGTGGAAGTGCGCGATGTCAACGATCTGCTCAAGCAGTTTAACCAGATGAAGAAAATGATGGAGCAACTGCGCAAAGGTCGTTTCCCAAGCATTCCCGGAATGCCCGGCGGCTTGCCGGGCTAAATACAACTGAGGAGCAACAAACACAATGGTTAGAATTCGTTTTCGTCGCATGGGCCTCAAACGCCAACCGACTTACCGTATCGTCGTCACCGACCAGCGCAACGCCCGCAACGGTGGCTATCTGGAAGTGATCGGCCATCACAATCCGCGCACCCAGCCAAGTACCGACATTATCGATGAAGCCCGTGCGCTGTATTGGCTCAGTGTCGGCGCTCAACCAACCGATGCCGTCAAAGGTCTGATGAAGCGGACCGGCACCTGGGAGCGTTTCGAGCGGATGCGCAAGGGAGAGGAAATGGAAGCATTGGTCAACGAAGCCCTGGCCGCCATCGAAACCGCTCAGCCGGTCAGCCCACGCACGCGCTATCCGTCACCATCTACCGGTAAAGGTGCTGAAGCGGAAGCCCCGGTGGCTGAGGCGGTCGAGGAAGAGGCCGAAGCGGAACCCGAGGCATAAGGTTCGCACATGGAAAAAGAACTGGTCGAATACATCGCCAAAAACCTGGTCAACAATCCGGACGCCGTGCAGGTTAAATCCCGCCGGGCCGGGACCTCAACCATTATCGAACTGCATGTGGCCTCCGGCGATATGGGTCGTGTTATCGGCAAGCAGGGGCGTGTAGCAAACGCAATCCGCTCCCTGCTGCGGATTCAGGCATCCCAACAGCAGCGGCGTGTCGTACTTGAAATCGATTAGATGAGCCATCAAACAGAATTTCTTCTTCTGGGTGAGATTCTGCGACCACACGGCATTCGTGGTGAGTTGCGTATGCGCATTCTGACCGACTTCCCGGAGCGCATCAACAGTCTGGAAACAGTTTACCTGGGTCGTGGCCCACAGGCTCCCCAGGTTTCCCCTTATCGTGTCCAGCATATGCGCATGCACCAGGATTACGGGTTGCTCAAGTTAGAGACCGTCAACGACCGCAACGACGCCGAACGCTTGCGGGGTTTGTTCGTCATGGTCCATATCACCGATGCCGTGCCGTTGGAGGAGGATGAGATTTACCTCTACCAGTTAATCGGACTTACCGTTCACACACAGGACGGCCAGATCCTCGGTTCCATCAGCGATGTATTGGAGACCGGTGCCAACGATGTCTACATTGTTGAGAGTCCGAACCATGGCGAAATTCTGATCCCTGTAACCGAAGAAACAATAGTCTCCACTGATATTGAAGCCGGTGTCCTCACGGTTATCCTCCCGGACGGTCTGCTGGGTTAAGTGCTTGACAAAAAATTCAATCGCCTGATATGCTGTGACCGACCTGTTCACCTGAGTATCGGCATATTCTCCATTGGACGAACTGAAATACTGGTTGGGGTTCAGTCTGATTCCGGGGATCGGCCCCAGGCGGTTGCTGCGTCTGCGGGAGTGGTTCGGTAACCTCGGCGCAGCCTGGAATGCCGATGGACATCATCTCAGTCAAAGCGGTCTTGAGGCCCAACCGCTGGCAAATGTTATCAAAGCCCGTCGCAAGATCGACCTGGACGCGGAGATAGCAAAGGTCCAGCGGGTAAAGGCACGGATCGTCACAATGGTTGACGCCGAATATCCGGCGCTCCTGCGGCAGATTCCCGATGCGCCACCGGTACTGTATGTGCGCGGTTATTTACCCGATGATCGCACACTGGCGATTGTCGGCACGCGCAAAGCCACCCGTTACGGCCAGGATGCAGCCTTTGAGTTGGCGCGAAATCTGGCCCGCAGTGGTGTCACCATCGTCAGCGGACTGGCCCAGGGGATCGACCGGGCTGCACACGAGGGCGCACTACACGGTGGCGGGAAAACACTGGCTGTACTGGGCTGTGGCATTGACCGGATTTACCCGACAGCACATACACAGCTTGCCCAGGACATGATCGCCGACGGTGCGATCATCAGCGAGTTTCCCATCGGGACAAGCCCAATGGCTGCTAACTTTCCACGCCGTAACCGCATTTTGAGCGGCCTGTCGCTGGGCGTACTGGTCATCGAAGCGCCAGAAAACAGCGGTGCTTTGATAACGGCATCTCTTGCCGCCGAACAAGGACGTGAGGTATTCGCTGTTCCGGCAAATATCTTTAACCCGATGGGAGCCGGAACCAATCGACTGATTCAGGACGGCGCAAAGCTGGTGATGACGGTGCAGGATGTTCTGGACGAACTCAATATCGTTCACGAGACGGTCCAGACGCGGGTAAGAACCGAAGAGGCTGTACCATCTAATGAGGCCGAGAGTAAACTGCTCCAACATCTGCAAGCCGATCCCATTCACATCGACGAACTGGTTCGACTATGCGGTTTGCCTACCGCAGAAGTTAGCAGTACATTGACGATTCTGGAACTAAAAGGGCTTGCACGAATGGTCGGCCACATGCAATATAGCCGGGTGGTCGGTCATCAGGGAGAAAGATTATGACCGAAAATTACTATGCACTCATCATGGCAGGTGGCGGCGGTACGCGCCTGTGGCCGTTGAGCCGCAAGCAAACACCGAAGCAGCTAATCCCGCTGGTCGATGATCGCACCATGTTCAAAACCAGTATTGACCGGCTGGCACCGCTCTTCACACCGGATCGCATTCTCGTTGTCACTGGCCCCCAGTACGTCGAGCAAATGAAGGCCGATGTTCCAGAGATTCCGCCAGAGAACTTCATCGTGGAACCTCACGGACGCAACACCGGCCCGGCGGCAGCCCTGGCGATTGGCGTGGTCCACAAACGCAATCCGGACGCCACCATCGCGCTCCTGACCGCCGACCACCACATCGGCCAGGAGGCAAAGTTCCGCGATGTGCTGGCCGCCGCATACACAGTCGCCCAGGACGATTACATCGTCACATTGGGCATTTCGCCGACCTTCCCGTCAACTGGATTTGGTTACATCCACCAGGGAGAGGAACTGTGCGTGGTCAACGGATTTGACGGCTACCGGGTTCTCGGCTTCAAGGAAAAGCCGGACGAAGTAACCGCAACACAATTTATCACATCCGGCAGCTATAGCTGGAATTCCGGGATGTTTATCTGGACATCGGACCTGGCGATGCGCGAATTCGCACGCCAACAGCCGCAAATGCAGGCCGCAATACAGGAGTTACTGCCAGCAGTTGACACACCCAACTACCAGCCAACCCTGGAACGTATCTGGGAGCAAATGCCTGCACTCCCCATCGACATCGCCGTGATGGAAGGGGCCGAGAAGATGGCTGTATTCCCGGTCGATATGGGTTGGAGCGACATCGGAAGCTGGTCGGCTTTGTTTGGAGTGCATAAGCTGGACGAGTTCGGCAACAGCTTCACCGGGGCAGACCAGATTGTACTGGAAACACGGGACTCCATGGTTCGCAGCAAGCGCCTGATCGTGACAATCGGTGTCAAAGACCTGATTGTGATTGACAGTGACGACGCCCTGCTGATCTGTCACCGAGACAATGCCCAGGACGTCAAGAAGGTTGTGAGTTATCTGCGAGAGAATCAGAGGGACGAGTATTTATAGCATGGCATTACAGGCGTACTGCATGAAATGTAAGACCCACCGGGATATGGAGAACACAGAAGCCATATTCCTCAGCAACGGCACACCCGCGACCAGGGGCAAGTGCGCTGTCTGTGGGACAACCCTGGTCCGTATGGGAGCGACTGAGGCCCATGAAGGACTGCCCAAACCGGAAATTACCAAATCGCCAGCCAAAAAGAAAACCAAGAAATCCACATCAGGTTCGAAGAAGAAAACGAAACGGCGTCAGGGACAACTGGTGATTGTTGAATCGCCGGCCAAAGCCCGCACAGTCGAACACTTTCTGGGCAAAAAAGGTCTCAAGGTACGGGCGTCTAAAGGCCACGTCCGTGACCTGCTGGTGACGCAGCTTTCGGTCGATGTCGAAAACGACTTTGAACCCAAGTATCGCGTTCCCAATGACAAACGGGATACGGTCAAAGAACTCAAAAAGGAAGCGGAGACAGCACAGGAGATTATCCTGGCGACTGACCCCGACCGTGAAGGTGAAGCGATTGCATGGCACTTGATCCACGCCGCCGAGATTGAACCCGAACGGGTCAAGCGAGTGATCTTCCATGAAATTACTGATAAAGCGGTGGAAGAGGCATTTGCCCACCCACGCGACATTGACATGGACCTGGTGAATGCACAACAGGCCCGCCGCATCCTGGACCGGCTGGTCGGCTACAACATTACGGAACTGCTGTGGGACCGCGTGCGTAACCGGCTGTCTGCCGGACGTGTCCAGAGTATTGCCGTGCGCATGGTGGTAGACCGTGAGCGGGAAATCGACGCCTTCGTTCCCGAAGAATACTGGACAGTGGATGCTGAACTGGAGAAGACACCCGTCAACGGCAAGAAATCCCAGGCATTCAAGGCTCGCCTCGTGAAAATTGACGGGGAAGACGCCAGCTTCAGCAGCGAGGATCAGGTTAAACCGCACCTGGACGTACTTGAACGGAGTCAATACATCGTCAAGGACGTCAAACGCGGCACCCGCCAGCGGCGTCCATCGGCACCGTTCACCACCAGCACGCTGCAACAGGAAGCATCACGCCGGTTGGGATTCAACGCCCGCCGCACGATGAGCAATGCACAGCAGCTTTACGAAGGTATCGACCTCGGTGGTGACGATGGTACCACTGGCTTGATTACCTACATGCGAACGGACAGCACCAACGTCTCCGAACAGGCACAGGCCGAAGCACGAGACTATATCACCGACCGCTGGAACTCGGATTATGTACCGGAGAAACCACCCAAATACCGGACGCGAGCCAAAGGTGCGCAAGAAGCTCACGAAGCCATCCGCCCGACATCGGTGCTGCGTACACCCGATTCCGTCAAACAGTCGTTGAGCCGGGACCAGTTCAAACTGTATAAACTCATCTGGGAGCGTTTCGTCGCCAGCCAGATGGCGAACGCCGTCTACGACACACTACGTATCGAGATCAATGCCGGCCAACAACGGGACAACATGCCCTATCTGTTCCGGGCGTCCGGCAGCACCATCAAGTTCCTCGGCTTCCTGGCACTCTATGAAGACACCAAAGACGAAGATATTGCGGACGATGAAGACGAAGGACGCATCCTGCCCGACCTGACGGTGGACGACCTGCTCGGCCTGCTGCGACTGCTGCCAGAACAGCATTTTACCCAACCACCGCCGCGCTATACTGAAGCAAGTCTGGTGCGCACTCTGGAAGAATACGGCATCGGGCGACCGAGTACGTATGCACCAACGGTCGCCGTCATCCAGGACCGCGAATATGTGGAAAAGCAGGATAAACGCTTGATGCCGACTGAAACTGGTAAGGTCGTCAACGATTTGCTGGTGGAATATTTTCCGGACATCATGGACTACAGCTTCACCGCCAGAATGGAAGATCAGCTTGACGAAATCGCTGAGGGCGACGTCGAGTGGCGTCCCATGCTGCACGAGTTCTACCAGCCATTTGAGGGGCAGCTTCAAAACGCACGCACCAACATGCCACGCCTACAGCAGGAAGAATATGTCGGGCGTACCTGCCCCACCTGTGAAACTGGCGATCTATTGATCAAGTATGGTCGCTGGGGCAAGTTCATCGGCTGCTCGAACTATCCGGAGTGCAAGCATACCGAACCCTATCTGGAATACACGGGTGTGACCTGCCCGGAATGCGGCGAAGAACATGGTGGCGAACTGGTGGTGCGTAAGACGCGGCGCGGTCGCACATTCTACGGTTGCTCGCGCTATCCAGAGTGTGAATATTCCACCTGGAAACTGCCGGAGAAGAAAAAGGAAGGTGGCGAAAACGAACCCATTCTGGAAAACGAAACCGCCAGCTAAACCTTTTTTGACGTATCCGGCGCTTGCCAGTACGATATAGAGAGTATTCTGGCGCGTGTGTCACGAAAGGAAGCAAGATGGCAGAAGAATTCAACCAAACGGATGATGAAAAACCGAAACGCAGGCTTCTCAGACGCGGCAGCAAAGAGCCTGCTTCAGAACGCGCCAAACCCGCTTCTGAAAATAAAAATAAAAGCCGAGCCGAGCGCCGAGCGGCACGAAAGGCAGCTAAAGAAACCGAACAACCAGCGATGGCCGCCAGTGCAACCGATGCGGAGTCGTCGGGTGGCGGC
>CAYQJO010000045.1:0-3249 GCA_964417785.1 uncultured Anaerolineaceae bacterium
TCCTGGAGCTTCTCGGCGTTGACGACCATGGAGCGGAACTTGAACATCTCGAAGGGGATGCCGTTCTGTCCCATGCGTTTCTGGCGGAAGAAGACCGGACCGGGTGAGTCGAGCTTGATGGCGGCGGCGACGAAGACCAGCACCGGCAGGACCAGTAGCAGAAGAACCAGCGAAACTGAGAAATCAAACAACCTTTTCGCTACCCGCTGATTGCGGGTCATGGCTGTATCAGGATGGAAGATGCGCGATGCAGGGGCAACAATGCGCTTTGTTCTAGGTTCGACGTTGTAACGAGTCTTTGTGAATTCCATTTTACTGACACTCCTCCTATCTCCATTTTGACTTTAGGTGAAGAGCCTTGCGTGGACCTAACAACCTTAAATGCCACAACATAAATGTTTGATAAGTTGGTTTAAGGTTTCATTTAGAGGATGTTTTGGTTTGTGATAGAAAACGTAAAATGGTGTTGATTTCGCAAGTTGCGTAATTGTGTGTAATAAAAATAGCCTCAGACGCCTAACAAAATGTATGCACTCATAATAAATATGCGACGCTAGACTTGCGTGGCGAATAGATTGATCGGCTCAAATGCCGCCACATCGATCAAACCGATGTCGGTGAGCTTCAGACTGGGAATCACTTCCAGGCCCATAAAGCTCATCGCCATGAAGGGATCGGCCAGTGTGCAGCCGAGCGTCTGGGCCGCAGTCGTGAGTGTGTCATAGTCTCGCCGGACCTCCGGCATGGAGTCCTGGCTCATCACCCCGGCGACTGGAAGCGCTAATGTCGCCACGACACTCATGCCGTCAGCTACAGCCAGCCCGCCGCCCATCGCGACGACCGCATCAATGGCAGCGTGCAGACTCGTGTCATCGGCACCGATGGCGATGAGGTTATGGTGGTCATGGGCGACCGTCCCGGCGATGGCCCCACGCTTGAGGCCGAAGCCGTGAATGAAACCCTTACCCATGTTGCCGGTGGCGCGGTGTCGCTCGACGACCACTATTTTGAGAATGTCGCGTTCAACATCGGCGTGGACCTGGCCGTCAACGATCCGTGCGTCTTCGACTCGGCGTCTAGTGACGATCTGGTCGGGGATGTGTTCGATGACATGAATCTGGCGGCCCTGTGCCGGGACTGTGTAATCGAGGTCCTGGGTGCGGACATTGACCGTGCTGCGAATATCGATGGATCGCAGCGCAGGTGGGTCCACGATCATGCTGCCGTTCTCGGCCACCTGCTTGCCGCCGCGAAACACCATCTCGGCGTGCAAATCGTGCAGATCAGAGAACACAACGATGTCGGCGCGATGTGCCGGTGCGATGACGCCGTGCTGGCGAAGGCCAAAATGGCGGGCGGTGTTCAATGTCCCCATACGAATCGCCGTCACCGGGTCGATCCCTTCCGCGATGGCGACGCGAACCATGTAGTCAATGGAACCGTCGTCGATCAGGCTGGCGGGTACGCGGTCATCGGTGCAGAAGCAGATGGCGGCGTGGTTTTCCGGTGTGACGAGCGGCAGCAGTGGGAGCAGATTGCGTGTAGCGGTACCCTCACGGATGAAGATTGTCATGCCCAGGCGCAGCTTCTCCCGTGCTTCCTTGACGGTTGTGCATTCGTGTTCGCTTTGAATACCGGCGGTGACGTAAGCGTTCAGCCCTTTGCCGCCAAGCTGTGGGCAGTGGCCGTCTAGTATTTGGTGTTTGAACATTTTGATCTTTGCCAGGATGGCTTCGTCGGCCTGGATAACACCGGGGTAATTCATGACTTCAGCCAGCCCCAGGACCCAGCGATTGGTGACCAGCGATTCCAGGTCAATGGCTTCCAGACGTGCGCCGCTGGTCTCCATGTGGGTGGCCGGAACGCAGCTTGACGCCATGACAAAGATGTTCATAGGGACGTTCTTGGCCCGTTCCAGCATGAAGCGAATGCCCTCAAGACCGAGGACGTTGGCGATTTCGTGGGGATCGATCACCGCGCTGGTGACACCATGTGGGACAACGGCCCGTGCGAACTCTGACGGTGTGACCAGACTGCTCTCGATGTGGACGTGGGCGTCAATAAAACCGGGGCAGGCATAACGCCCATCGAGGTCGATCTCGTGTTCAGCCTCGTAACTCGGTCCCAGGGCGACGACATACGAGTCGTGGATGACGATGTCAGTCGGGTAGATTTCACCGGATACCACGTTGATCAGCCGTGCATTGCGCAGCACAAGGTGTGCCAGAGCATCTCCGCGAGCGACCGCGATACGTTCCACCAGACCCATCTCTCATCCTCCTTGTGTGATGATTTTCACCAGCTTACAGAAAATGCGACGGGTGTGTCAAGTAATCACGGATCGAAGCGGCGACCGAGGGCTTCCGGTGCGCTGGATTGCAGCACGACACGGGCGCTGCGCTGGACCCGCTGCGGCAGCAGGCGCAGCAGGCGTTCGACCACGCCGCCGCTGACCAGCACCAGTGTCAGGATCATCAGAATCCAGGGCATGGTGTTGAGCAGCACCAACGGAATGTCGATGTCGGACCGCTGGATGGTGGACGAGGCCGCCCGCAATGCAGCAAACAGATAGGCACCGAGAACCACGCGGAAGGGGTGCCAGCCGCCGAAAATGACAATCGCGAGCGCAATCCAGCCATCGCCATCCATCGGTGGATTGGCGGACCAACCGGCTTTAACGCTGAGCGAGTAAGCTGCCCCGGCCAGTCCGACCAGTGCGCCACCGGCGATGGTGTAGGCGTAGCGCAGAAAATTGACCGATTCACCGCGTGCGAAGGCGGCTTCCGGGCGCTCACCAACGGCCCTGTGTGACAATCCGGGCCGGGAATAGAACAGCCAGAACCATGTGGCGAAGACCAGGAAAAAGCTGAAATACACCATGAGGTCGTGTTCAAAGAGGACCGGGCCAGCGACCGGGATGTCACGCAGCAGTGGGATTTCTGTTTTGGGGATGGTCAAACCCGGTTGATTGTTGTGGGGCTGGCCCAGGAACTTCGCCAGGTCGGCAGCCAGCAGCGTCAGCACGAAACCGATGGCGACCTGATCCTGGCGCAGATAGATAGAGGAGAAAGCCACGATCAATGCAATGACCGCACCGACGAGCATGGCGATGATGATTCCGGCGATGACTGTCTCAAAGGCGTTCGCAGCTACGAATCCAAACATGGCGGCCAGCAGAATACTGCCGTTCAACGACAGGTTGATGACTCCGGCCCGTTCAGTGATGGTTTCACCGATGCTGGCGATCAC
>CAYQJO010000045.1:3349-13424 GCA_964417785.1 uncultured Anaerolineaceae bacterium
TCCAGTTGCAGCAGGACTTTGACTCGTGTGCTGCCAGCGATCATGGCGGCCAGCGCGAATGTCACCAGCGGCACCAGAATCCCCTTGAATGAAACCAGCAGCACTACCAACAGACCGAGAAATCCGATACCGCCTGTGACCAGCGGGCGCAGACTGTGATAAGTGTGCAGGACCCGATGCGCCCCGGCGAACCCGGCCAGCAGACCGCAGGCTGCGAAAGCCAGCAGCGAGACGCGCTCGGTTGGAATGCCGAGCATCAGCGCAGAGCGGTCGTTCTTACCGGTGGCTTTGAGCGCCAATCCCCAGCGGGTGCCGCGTAGTACCAGCACCACACCGATCACCGACAGCGCTGTGATCGCCAGCATCAGCGCACTCACGGGGAAATCGGATGAGATGGTGGGCAGCCATGCTGCCTGGGGAAAGGGTGGGGTGGCCTGAGCGCTGCCGCCTTCGGGGGGCTGCCACGGACCGGAAATCAAGTAAATGGCGAAGGTGTTGGCGATGGCGTTGAGCGCCACACCGCCGAAAATCTCATGGACGCCAAAGCGTGTTTTGAGGACCCCGGCCAGCAGCGCCCACAAAATACCGCCCACTCCCGCCAGAACCAGACACATCGGGATCAATATCATCTGTGGCAGGTCGACGAATTGTGCGCCCCAACTGGCGAAGACCGCACCCATGACCATCTGGCCTTCGATCCCGATGTTCCACAAACCGGCGGTGAAGGTCACAACCAACCCGGCGCTTGCCAGGGTCAGCGGTATCCAGAAGTTGAAGACGCTGCCGAGCTTGCGCGAGTCGGCAAATGCGCCGTCCCAGGCTTTCTCGAAGACTTCGACCGGGTCGCTTTCCAGCAGCAGAATGAGCAGCGCTGTCATCGCCAATGACAGGATCACCGGCACGATTAGAAGGCCGATGCGCACGGCCAGATCACGAATCTGCATAATCGAATGCCCCGCCAATAAGATGACCGAGGGAATCGTGGGTCATGCGTTCCGGATGATCGACCAACAAGGTGGTTCCGGCAAAGCAGACGACGATCCGGTCGCTGTAGGTGACCAGTTCGTCCAGGTCTGCCGAACTGAAGATCAAACTGGCTCCGCGCTGGCAGCGATCCAACAACTGCTCCCATATCCAGCGAGCCGAATCAACATCCAGACCGCGTGTAGGTTCTTCCAGGACCATCGCCAACGGTTGTTCTGGCAGCATCGCCATCAGGACACGCTGCTGGTTGCCGCCGGAGAGTGTCTCGATGGTGTCCGTTGGGCGACCATGTACATTGTAATGTGTGATGCGCTCTGTCGTCTGGCGGTGGACGCGCTCCCAGTTAATTATCAGATTTCGCTCCTGTACCAGCGCGATATGCTCATTGAGCGTCAACCCGGCGACCAGTCCTTCTTCCAGACGTCCGGCAGCGCCGAATACGACGCCCTGGTTCATGAATTGGTGGTAGGCTTTGCCGGTCATATCGATACCGTTGACCCAGACGTGCCCATCTTCGATCCGGTGCAGCCCGGTTGCCGACCGCATAATCAGGCCCTGACCGTTGCCGTCCAACCCGGCCAGCCCGATGACCTCGCCCGCTCGCACCTGGAGGCTGAAACCATCCAACCGGATGCGGCCCTGACGTGCATGGAGTGAGTCCAGTTCCAGCACGACCGGTGCGTCACTGAAATTACGCTGCTGTCGTTCAGGAGTGGTCACGTCTTGCCCAAACATCATGCGCACCAGATCGGATTTGGTGGCCGGCATGGTCCGCTGACCAACCAGTTGGCCGGCCCGCAGCACAATCACTTCGTCGCACAGGCTGATGACATCTTCCAGTTTGTGCGAGACCAGCAGCACCGACATACCCTCTGCGTGGGCCAGGTCTTTGAGGGTGCCGAACAAAATGTCTTTTTGCTCAGCGGAGATACCGGTGGTCGGTTCGTCCAGGATCAGCGTCTGAACATTGAGTGCCAGTAAGCGTACCACCGCTAGCTGTTGACGTTGGGCAATCGAGAGGCTGCTGGCAGGACTGTTCGGGTTAAGGTCGAACCCGAAACGCTGGCTAATCTCCGCGAGTTGTCTGCGTGCTTGCCGCTTATTGGGCAGGAAGCCACTACCGGTACCGTAGATGAAATTTTCCAGCACTGTAAATGCGCCGATGTCGAGCGGGTCCTGTTGCAGCATGCCGATGCCATTTGCGATAGCAACCTCGGGTCCATCGAACGCCACCCGCCGATCATCCAGCCAGATTTCGCCCGAATCCGCCGGTTGGAAGCCGGACAGAATCTTCATCAGCGTCGATTTGCCCGCACCGTTTTCTCCCAGGATGCCGATGATACGTCCTGTGGAGAAGGTCGCGGAGATGTCGTCGTTGGCATGGACCGGGCCAAACCGTTTGTGGATATTGCGGAGTTCAATTTTCATTGGGCAAACGTCAGGTCAATCTTTGGCTGTCACGGTTGCCCCCTCTCCATTATGGAGAGGGGGTGAGGTCTGCTACTCGTTGGCACCCACCATGCCCTCAAGAAGCTGGGGCAGATACCAGATGTCAGTCAATTCAACGGTTTCACCTTCCTCAGCCAGGACAGTGCCGTCTTGCAGGTTAAGCGGTCCTTCCCAGAGGAAGATGGAGCCTTCGTTATCCGGGTTGGTGGCGTATTCCACCATTTCGGCCTCGAATTCGTCAAGCTGTGTGGCAACGTCTTCGCTGATGCCTTCACCGCGAGCGAAACCGGTGATGTTGTCCTCAATGGAGTCCAGGTCGTCCCAGTTCGGCTCAACCCAATCCCATTCCTGCTCCCAGGTGCCGTCGATCACGGACTGCACCAGCGGGACATACTCGGTTCCCCAGTGATAATACGGCACACCCAGGCAGGTCTCCGGACCCTGGCTGCATCCTTCAAGCGAGTTATAGGCCATCGAGAAGACACGCTCGTCCTCGTCAGCACGCTGGCTGGCGACAGCTACCATCTCGGTTGTGTCGATGCCCGACATCACCACGTCGAAGCCACGGTCGAAGAAAGCGTTGGATTCTTCGGTGGCATCCAGGGTCACACCGGGGATGGGGAACCAGAAGCCGATCCAGGTGATCTCGAATTCGAGGTCCGCCGGGTCCATGCCACGATAGTTCTCCCAGCAGTATTTCGCGCCCAGGTAAACCGACGACGATACACGGCGGGTCTCGGCGTTAATCAGCGGGCCGACATAACCGAGCTTGCCGGTCTCGGTGGTCAGCGCGGCGGCGCAGCCAGCGACCAGACGCGGCCATTCGCTCATCGCCATAATATTGCCCAGGTTATCCGGGGCCTCGCCAGTGAGTACGTCATCGCCAGAGACGTTGATAAACGTGATGTCCGGGTACTGCTGGGCGACGACGTTGGTGTCCTCTTCGAAGGCGTCTGAGGTGGTGAAGATCATCTGTGCGCCTTCTTCAACGAACAGTTCAACAACATCCGCCAGGGTGGTTTCCGGTGTATCAGCAGCGTTGAGGCTTTCGAAGTAGAGCATACGGGTGCCGGGGATGTTTTCCTCGACATAAAGGCCACCTTCGTAGTGGGCCTGGCTCCAACCTTTATCGTTATGCGGGCCGACCAGGACCATGCCGAAAACGAATTCGTCATCCTGTGCCATGACGGGTGCCAGGGCCAGCAGGATGAACACCAGTGCAAGGGACAATCTCATTTTCATGTCATTTGCTCCTTAATGTATGAACATATGGATTTTACCGACTTTCCGATTGTAACGCTATCGTCCCGAATCAGACTTGTGGAATCCACCACTATTGTTTGGGGGCATGTTGGCGAGTTTGACTAACTTTTGGCCCTGCGCGATAATCGACACTAATTGGAAGACGTTGTTGAACCCACACAAGTTTGCTAAACGAAAGAGCGTTGCAGATGCGCCTGGAAGAGAAAATCGGTCAGATGTGCTTTGTGGGATTCGATGGAATCGAAGCGCCACCGCATATTCTGGAGTGGCTGGCTGCCGGACGGATCGGCGGTGTTATCTTGTTCGCCCGCAATATCGGCACGCCGAAGCAGGTAGCGGCACTCACACAGTCACTGCACGAGGCGGCACGGTATCCGATTCTGATTGCCGTTGACCAGGAAGGCGGGACGGTCTCTCGTTTGAAGGGTAAGCCCTACACCGAGAGTCCAGGGGCAATGGCGCTTGGCGCTGCCGACTCCGAGAGTCTGGCGGAAGACATGGCCGCCGCTGTCGGTGCGGAGTTACGGGCGATGGGCATCAACTGGAATCTGGCCCCGGTTCTGGACATCAGCCACAACATCGAGAATGCCAGTGTTGGCACGCGCTCACTCGGTGCGGATACCGACCGGGTCGGCATTCTGGGTGCGGCCCAGGTGCGAGGTCTGCGCCGTTCGGGGATTGCAGCGACCGCCAAGCATTTTCCTGGCATTGGTAACACGCGGGTCGATACGCATGTGGCGCTGGCGGTTGTGACGGGATCGCTGGATTATCTATGGCAGCATGATCTCAAACCATTTCAGGTGGCTGCTGCCGCCGGTGTCGATGTGATCATGATGAGCCATGTCCGTTTCGATGAACTGGACGCACAGTATCCGTCCACGCTGTCGCCGGTGGTGGTGCAGCAACTGCTGCGCCAGGACATCGGTTTTGATGGTGTGGCCTGCACCGACTGCATGGAGATGAAGGCGATCACTGACAACTTCGGTGCCGGTGAGGCCGCCGTATTGGCGGCGGTTGCCGGTGTGGACATCGTTTTTCACTCCCATACGCATTATACGCAGACGGCGGCTTATGATGCGCTGTTGGTGGCGGCGCGGTCCGGTAGACTGCCGGAATCCCGGATTGATGAGGCGTTTGGGCGGATACAGGCGCTCAAGCAGCGCTATGCCATTACGGAACCGCCACGTCTGGATCAGATCGGCAGCACGGAACACCAGCGTATAGCGCAAAAGGCAGCGCGTGCCGGGACCGTTCTGGTGAAATCTGATCGTTCAGTCTTCCCGCTGCCAGCACGTAAACGGATCGGTCTGGTTGAGTTTGCGTCCTATATGGACTCCGAGGTGATGGAGCGCGGTGGGTTGAGCGGATTCGCCAGCCTGATTCAGGCAGCCGTTCCTGTTATTGATGTGGTATCCATACCTGCGAGTTCGGGCAAAACGGCATCCGTCGAGGATGCTCGCCAACTGGCCCAGGATGTGGATGTGTTGGTGCTGGCGACACGCAACGCCCATCTGATCCCGGAGCAAGCGCGACTGGCAGGTGTGTTGTTAGAACTGGCAGAACAGGCGATTCTGGTTTGTCTGCGCAACCCCTACGATGTCAGCATGCTGCCCGGTGCGGATACCATACTGTGTACTTGTGGCGACAGCACGCCATCCATGCAGGCCGCCGTCGATGTTTTGACCGGGCGTTATCATCCAACCGGGCGCGTTCCCGTACCAATTTCGTAGCATGGTGAACGAAGATGTGGTAAATTCTACCTGTGCAATTAGCACACTTTCTACTTAAACAGAGGAGAAATTTCATGAAGAAGTTGCTGGTTGTTGTACTGGTTCTGGCTCTGCTGGTCGTGGGTGCCTCAGCCCAGGATGAGGAGTTGGAAGGCCAATTAGAGATTTTCTCATGGTGGGCGGGTGATGAGGGGCCTGCACTGGAAGCTTTAATCGAGCTTTACGAGGAACTGTATCCCAATGTTGATGTCGTCAATGCGACCGTGACTGGCGGCTCCGGTGTGAATGCCCGTGCGTTTCTGAAGACCCGTATGCTCGGTGGCAACGCGCCAGACTCCTTCCAGGTGCATGCCGGTGAGGAATTGACCGGTACCTGGGTGGTGGCCGACCGTATGGAAGACCTCTCTCCCCTCTATGAGGAGCAGGGCTGGTTCGATGCTTTTCCCGAAGACCTGATCGATGAACTGACCGTTGAGGGTGGTATCTTCAGCGTGCCTGTGAACATCCATCGTTCCAACGTCATGTGGTATATCCCGGAAAATCTGGATGAGTGGGGTATTGAAGCACCGTCTACCTGGGCTGAGTTCCTGGAAGTCTGCCCGGCGATTCAGGAAAACGATGTGGTGCCGTTGGCGGTTGCTGCTGCCTGGACCGTCAATCATCTGTGGGAAAGCGTGGCGCTGAGTGTACTCGGACCCGACGGCTGGAACGGTCTCTGGGACGGTTCGCTGGACCCGGCTGGGCCGGAAATGGTCGAGGTGTGGGACACTTTCGGTCAGGTTCTGGACTGCACCAACGTCGATCAAGATGCCGCTGGCCTCTCCTGGCAGCAGGCGACTGATATGGTGATCAACGGTGACGCGGCCTTCAATGTGATGGGTGACTGGGCTGCTGGTTATCTGACCACCACACTGGAACTGGAACCAGGAGTGGATTATGGCTATGTGCCATCACCGGGTACAGAAGGTGTATTTATGTGGCTGTCCGATAGCTTTGGTCTGCCGTCTGATGCATCTAATCCCGAGAACACCCTGGCATGGTTGGAACTGCTCGGCTCGCTCGAAGGCCAGAATACATTCAACCCGCTGAAGGGTTCGATCCCGGCTCGTGTGGACGCGGTGAATGAGGCCCCCGATGCCTATAACACCTACCTGCAAGATGCCTCTGTGGACTGGAGTGAGAACACGCTGGTTGGCAGTCTGGCACATGGTACCGTTGCTAACGAGCGCTTCATGGGAGACTTCAACCAGGCGGTTGAGATTTTCCTCGCCAGCCGCAGCCCGGAAGCCGCTGCCAATGCCATGGCCGCCATCTGCAGCCAGACGGATGCCTGTGGTTAATCGGTTTTAGACCCTGCGACACGTCAAGACCCCGCAGCCTGCGGGGTCTTGTTGTAAGGAGAATAGAATATGCGCGGTCGTAGAGATCGCATGATCGCCTTCTTAATGCTGCTGCCCTCGCTGGTGTTGTTGGCGGTGTTCGTTTACGGGTTTATCGCCCAGACTGTGCAAACCTCTATGACTGATTGGGGCGAGAATTCCGACCAACCTCCCCTCAGTCAGACTGTGGTCAAATCAAATGTGGGGCTGCAAAACTACGAAAACCTGATGACCGACCTGCTGGAATTCACTTTTCGTAATTCGCTGGTCAATACATTTTTCTTCACACTTTTTTTTGTTTTTGGCTGTGTTGGTGTCGGGATGCTGCTGGCCCTGCTCCTGGATCAAAACATCGCTGGTGAGGGCGTTTTCAGAACGATTTTTCTTTTTCCGATGGCGCTGTCGTTTGTCGTCACCGGGACAATCTGGAACTGGATGTTGCAGCCAGAAGGCGGGATCAACATTCTGCCGGAGAAGCTGTTCGGCCTGCAACCCATTGACTTTAGCTGGACGAACAGCCGTGATTTACTGCTGCCGTTTGAATGGGGTGATGTACCTGCCTATCTGACAGTGATCGTCCTGGCAGTGATGGCGTTTATGAGCTTCAACTATGTTGTCAGCCGTCGTTGGGGCGCGATACGGGTGATTGCGGTGGTGGCCTTACTGTTGCTGGCGGCGCTGGTGGTCGATTTCTGGGATGTGGTGTGGCTGCCGCTCGATGATCCGGAGACGGAGCAGATGATCGCGCCCAAAGGCTATAACGCTGCCCTGACCGGCATCATCCTGGCGGCGGTCTGGCAGATGTCGGGGTATACGATGGCGATGTTTCTGGCCGGTATTCGGGGTATCCCGGAAGAACTGCGCGAGGCGGCCAAAGTGGATGGGTGTACTGAACTGGGCGTTTACTATCGCATCGTGCTGCCGCAGCTTCGCCCGGTTGTTCTGAGTGCGGTGATTGTGCTGGGGCATATCTCGCTCAAAATCTTCGACCTTGTGTTTGCCATGGCCGGTCCGGATAACGCACAGGCGGTGGTTCCCGGTTTGCTGGTGTATACACGCGGCTTCCGGGCCAACCGTTTCGCCAGCGCCAGTGCCATCGCCGTGATTATGCTGGTGCTGGTCTCGCTGGTCATCATCCCCTATCTGTGGTCGGCGCTCCGCGATAGAGAAAAATCATGACCTACGATACCCGCCGTTTGCTCCTGCGTGGACTGCTCTACGTTATACTGATCGTCGGTGCGTTGTTCTTCCTGACTCCTGTATATATGGTGGTGGTGACGGCGCTCAAAGACCCGGCGTCGATCAATCTTAACACGGCCTGGGATTTCCCGGATCGGCTCTACTGGGAGAGCTTCAGCGAAGTGGCCGAGGAGTTCGGGCCGCGTATCCGCAACAGCTTCATCCTGGTGACCTTTGCCACCGTCTTCTCGGCCATGATGGGATCAATGAACGGCTATGTCCTGTCTAAATGGCGTATACCGGGCGAGAACATCCTGTTTCCGTTGATGCTGTTCGGCATGTTCATTCCGTATCAGGCGATCTTGATCCCGCTGTTCCAGTTCATGGAGGATATTAACCTCTATGGCGGCCTGCCAGGGCTGATTCTGATCCATGTGGTTTATGGTCTGCCCATTACCACGCTGATCTTCCGCAATTTCTATGTGGACATCCCCGATGAAATGCTGGAAGCCGGTGCGATTGATGGTGCGGATTTCTGGCGCTTATACATCCATGTGGTCTTTCCGCTGTCGCTGCCGGGCTTCGTGGTGGTCATCATCTGGCAGTTTACGCAAATCTGGAATGAGTTCTTGTTCGCTGTCACCATGACCAACACCGACTCACAGCCGATCACCGTTGGACTGGCGCAGCTTGCCGGTGGCGAGGCGGTCAAGTGGAATCTGCCGATGGCGGGTGCCATTGTTGCGGCCCTGCCGCCGCTGATCGTATATATCATCATGGGGCGTTACTTCATCAGGGGGCTGCTTGCCGGATCAATCAAAGGTTAAGACCGGGCTGGAAGTCCTGCGCGAGACCCGCTTCGCTCCACTGGCGGGACTGCGTGTGGGACTTCTGACCAACCCCAGTGGCGTCGATTCGCGGCTGGTCAGCACCTACCAGATTTTTGCGGAGGCACCGCAGGTCAATCTGGTGGCGCTTTTTGGCCCGGAACATGGTGTACTGGCGACGGCACCCGATGCCGAACGGATCGAGTCGAATGTCGATCCGCGCACCGGTGTGCCAGTCCACAGCCTGTACGGAGCGCATTATCGCCCGACGGCGGCTATGTTCGACGGTGTTGATGTGATCGTGTGCGACATCCAGGACATCGGTGTGCGTTACTACACATACATGTGGACCATGACCCACGTTCTGGAAGCCGCCGGTGAATACGGCGTTCATGTCATGATCCTGGACCGGCCCAATCCCCTCGGCGGTGAGCGGATCGACGGGCCGCTGTTGGATATATCGCTGCGGTCGTTAGTTGGGCGCTACCCGGTACCGATCCGGCACGGGTTGACGATGGGTGAGATGGCGCAGATGGTCAACGCGCTCTGGAATCCGTATCCGGCGGCGTTGACCGTCATCACCTGCGAAGGTTGGCAGCGGTCGATGGGCTGGCCGGATTTGCCCTGGGTGCCGCCATCGCCGGCCATGCCCCATTTGAGTACAATCAGTCACTATGTCGGTGCCTGTCTGCTGGAAGGCACACATCTATCAGAGGGACGCGGCACGGCGCTGCCGTTTGAGATCGTTGGTGCGCCCTGGATCGATGCGCCTGACCTGGCGGATGCGCTCAACGATGAGGGTTGGCCGGGTGTGCGTTTTCGTCCGCATACATTCCGTCCGTTTGCCAGCAAGTGGGCGGGTGAGGACTGTCAGGGTGTCCAGGTCTACATCACCGACGAGTCTGTCTGGCAACCGCTGGTGGTGTGGCTGGGGGTGATCGTCACCATCCGGCGCATGTACCCTGACCACTTCGCGTGGTTGCCACCCTATAGCGCCGGTGTCGAGCCGAGTATCCAGCACTTTGACCGGCTGATTGGGACGACTGCTGTGCGCGATCAGATCGGTGCTGGTGTGAGTTCGGGGGACATTGTGGCCGGTTGGATACACGACTTCGCCGAGCAGCGCCGACCTTACTTGCTCTATCCGTAGAGGAATACGTATGGATCAGATTGTACAGAAGTACCTGGGACCGGTGTTCCCGGCGGCGGCGGTGGTTGTGCTGGTCGATGGTGACATGGTGGAGAATCGCGCCTGGGGCTGGAT
>CAYQJO010000045.1:13524-22909 GCA_964417785.1 uncultured Anaerolineaceae bacterium
CCTGTCACGCCGGAAGCGCGATTTGATCTGGCGTCATTGACCAAACTGTTCACCATGACCGCCTTTCTATCGCTGGTGAGCGCGGCCAAGGTCGCATTAGATGATCCGCTGGTGGGTGTGGTCCCGGCGTTTGGCGCGGTTTCGCCGCGTCCCATAGATGGTGGCGTGGACCCGCACAGTAAACAACCGCTGCCCATCGCTGACGATGTGCGCGGTCAGACGGTCGATCCAGCGACGGTCACATTCCGGCATTTGCTGACGCATACGAGTGGACTGGCGGCCTGGCGTGATGTCTACCGTGTTGTGGGGCCGCCGGCAGTCGCACCGGATCAGGTCGATCCGTTGGGACGCGAAACCCGCTGGGCGCGGGCAGTCGATGCCTTGTGTGGCTATCCCTTTATCCGCCAGCCGGGCGAGCGGGTGGTTTACAGTGACCTGGGCCTGATGCTGCTGGGTGAGGCGGTCTCGCGTTTGCATAATGGCGAATCGGGCCAGCTTGATGTCGCGGTTAAGGAGCGAGTCCTCAAGCCGCTGGACCTGACCGGCCCGGTCTGGAATCCAATGCGCAATGGCGTGGATCGTGCGCTGCTGCCGCCGACGGAGTACGACGCATGGCGGCAGCGCCGCTGCTGGGGTGAGGTCCACGATGAAAACGCCTACGGTGTCGGTGGGGTAGCCGGTCATGCCGGACTGTTCGCGACGGCCCGTGACGTGGCGACCTTCGGCCATTCATGGCTGGTCAATGATCCGCGTCTGGGGATTGACCCGGCGCTCATGAACGCAGCCAAACAGGTACAGGCCGAGACCGAAGGTGAGCGGCGCGGCCTCGGCTGGATATTCAAGGCACCCGTTGGTTCTTCGATGGGCGACCGTTTTTCGCCGAATTCCTTCGGCCACACCGGCTTCACAGGGACGTCGCTGTTTATTGATCCGGAACGCCGGTTGGTGGTTGCTACCATGACCAACCGTGTCTATCCGGGGCGAGAGGTCGAAGGTATTTACGAATTCCGACGTGAACTGCACGATTGGGTGGTGGATCAATGCGTGTCGTCGGATTGATTTCGGGGACGTCTGCGGATGGCATTGACGCAGCTTTGTGCGAGATCGACGGCCTGCCACCGGACGTTCATGTCAAGATTCTGCATGGCGAGACGATACCTTATGACGATGCATTACGCCATCGCCTGCTGGCACCAAAAGATTTGGACGCGCAGGATATTTGCCGTCTGAATGTGGACCTGGGAGAGGCGTTCGCGGCGGCGGCACAAACCGTGATGGATGATGCGGCGCTGATAGGCTCACACGGACAGACCATCTGGCACGACGTACAGGACGATGGGCGTGTTTACGCGACGTTGCAACTGGGCGAAGCCGCCATCATCGCTGAGCGCACCGGCCTCACGACCGTCAGTGACTTTCGCCCGCGTGATGTGGCCGCCGGTGGGCAGGGTGCGCCGCTGACCGCTTATGCCGATTGGCTGCTGCTGCGCCATCCATCACGGACACGGGCGGTGCAGAATATCGGCGGTATCGCCAATGTGACCTATCTGCCGCCGCTTTCGGAATCCGATGCGCTGCCGCTGGCCTTCGATACGGGTCCGGGCAATTCCGCGATTGACGCGGCTGTGACCCTTCTGACGCAAGGAACCTACACTTACGATCAGGACGGTAAACGAGCGACCAGAGGCACCGTCCGCGAGATTTGGTTGGAGTTGTTGTTGCGCGACTCATACTATGAACAGCCGCCGCCAAAGTCTACGGGGCGTGAACGTTTTGGCTTTGATTGGGTGGCGAATCTGATTCAGGCGTTCCGTTACAACCGTCAGGACGGCTTCGACCTGATCGCAACCCTGACGGCGCTGACAGCACACACCATTGCGGACGCCTACCGGCGCTTCTTGCCACGCCTACCCGATGAGATGATCGTCGGAGGTGGCGGGGCGCACAATCCGACTCTCATGCGTATGCTGCGTGAGATGCTGCCGGAAGTCGATATTCTGTCGCATGAAGAAGTCGGCATGGACAGCGATTTCAAGGAGGCGATGGTGTTTGCGCTGCTGGCCTATCTTACGCTTCACGGTCTGCCCGGTACGCTGCCGGGGCTAACAGGTGCCGATTATGCTGCGATTCTGGGCCAGATTACACCGGGGAGGGGTTTCCATGTACATTGGGATTGATGGTGGCGGAAGCACTGTGCGGGTGGTTGTGGCAGAATTTGTGGAGGATGAGCCGCATGTGGTTGGTATGGCGACCGGCGAGTCGGTCAATCCGAGTGTGGTTGGACATACAGTTGCGGCGCAGCGTATTGAGGCCGCTGTGCGTGCGGCCATGGCTCAGGCTGGTGTGACGACGGTACGGGCGGTGGCTGCCGGCATTGCTGGCGCATCACGCAAGCATTCAGAGGTCTGGCTGCGTGAGACATTAAGCGCCATGCTGCCGGGTGCAGCCGTTGTACCGAGTTCGGATTTTGAGATCGCACTGGTGGCAGCGCATGGCCGTCGTGAAGGCGTGTTGATCCTGGCTGGGACCGGCAGTGTGGCTTATGGCATCAACACTCAGGGCGTCGATGCACAGGTTGGCGGCTGGGGCTATCTACTCGGCGACGAGGGCAGTGGCTACTGGATCGGCCTGGAAGCACTGCGCCATATCGCACGGGCGGCGGATGGGCGGGAAGGCGCGGGGCCGCTACGGAAGCGCGTGTTAGCGCATCTGAAGCTGGATCATCCGGCAGACATGATCGCCTGGGTCTATGGCGAAGCGCGTAACCCGGAGATTGCCGCACTCGCGCCGGTGGTCATGGAGTTGGTCAACCAGGATATGATGGCTTCAAGTATCATTCAGCGGGCGGCAGGGGCGCTGGCGACTCATGCCCAGACGGTGATCCAGCGGCTGAAAATGCACGATCCGCCGATTGCGTTTACCGGTGGTTTGCTGAGCCAGCCGAATCCGCTCGGTTGGGCGTTGTGCCAGCAGCTTGGCCTGGACGCGATACCGGTACCGCGTTCTGAGCCAGTCGTTGGAGCCGTGCTGCTGGCCTATTTAATGGAGGGTTAATGCTTACGGAATCCACGAATCCCAGGTCGGCGCAGATCGATACACTGCCGACGCTGGATATACTCAAGATTATCAACGCTGAAGACGCGACCGTCGCCATGACCATCGCATCGACGCTGCCCGCCATCGCCCAGGCGGTGGACGCTATCGTGGCGGGGTTCCGTCAGGGTGGGCGGCTGCTGTACATTGGGGCCGGGACCAGTGGCCGGTTGGGTGTGCTGGATGCGGTCGAATGTGTGCCGACCTTCAGCGCATTACCGGAGATGGTTCAGGGAATCGTCGCCGGCGGTCAACCCGCGCTGACCCGGTCTATCGAAGGTGCCGAAGACGACCCCGATGGTGGCCGGCGTGATATTCTGGCTTTGTCGCCGGGGGCGCACGATGTCGTGGTCGGTATCGCCGCCAGCGGACGCACCCCCTATGTTCTGGGCGCGATGGCGGCGGCAAAAGCGGCGGGAGCCACGACGGTCGGGGTTGCCTGTAATGTCCCTGCGCCACTGCTGGATGCGGTCGATATCCCAATCGGTGTGCCGGTGGGACCGGAGATTGTTGCCGGATCGACGCGGATGAAGTCGGGTACGGCGCAGAAGATGGTCCTCAACATGCTGAGTACCGCCAGCATGATTAAGCTGGGCAAAGTCTATCGTAACCTGATGGTCGATGTCATGGTGACCAACGAGAAGCTGGCGATCCGCGCTCGTAACATGGTGGCCGAGATCACCGGGTTGGACGCGGACGAGGCCGCCGCCGTACTGGCCCGAACGAATAACGAAGTGAAGACCGCTGTTGTGGTGGCGCTGCTGGATGTCTCCCCGGATGAGGCACGAGAACGGCTGGATCGCCATAACGGCATGCTGCGTGCTGTCATTGAGGAGAAATAAACAATGCCCGATATGCTGGTCAAATTATATGAACTGCCGCCGCTCGAACCCGTTCTGGAAGCTCAGCGCCAGAAAGGGATCGACATCCGCCGGGGTCTGGCACCGGAGAAGAACCGGGTGCTGGCCTGGGTGGGCGAGCATTTCTCCGATTACTGGGTGAGCGAGTGCGATGTGGCGTTCACCCGTCTACCTGTCTCATGCTTCATCGCGGTACAGGACAACACTATTCTTGGCTTCGCCTGCTACGATACTGCTGCCAGGGGCTTTTTTGGACCGACGGGCGTGGATGAACACCAGCGGGGGCGCGGAATCGGCGCGGCGCTGCTGCTGATGACCCTGCATGGTATGCTCCAGATCGGATACGGCTACGCCATTATTGGCGCTGTCGGTCCGGCGGATTTCTACACCCGTGTGGCCGGTGCGACGGTCATTCCGGATTCGACGCCGGGTATGTATCGCGGCCTGCTGCCAGATTGATCTTTCGTTTTGATTCATTAACCCTGTGATAAGATTGGGTTGAGATAACGTCAACATCTTTGGAGCAGACCCATGCAGACCAGGACGGTCAGCGTTACCATCAAGATTGCCTTCATTATGCTTATTGCTGTTCTGGTTATTGTTGCGGTACCGACATGGTTCAATGTCTATGCTGCGGCCAGCCGCAGCCAGGAAGACAGCGAGGATGTCCTTTATTCGGTCTACAACAGTTATCGCGATGATGTGATCCTGCAAGAGCGCTTTGTTGCTGGAATTGCGAACAGTCTGGCCGAACGGGCGGAGGTCAAATGGCATCTGCGCAATGACAGCCGCGATGATTTGCTGGCGCTGATGGAACCGGTTTTCAATACACTGCATGAGCAGAACGGTATTGACCAGCTTTTCATTTACGATGCCGATGGTCGGGTCGTTCTGCGGGCGCATGATCCGGATAACCATGGTGATTTCGGCCAGAAGTACCCGATTGTGGCGGATGTGCTGGCACGGCGTGAGAGTGCCGCCGGGACCGGTATGGATTTGTCAGGATTTGGCGTCAGGGCAGTGACACCCATTCATCAGGGCGATGTGTTCATCGGCATGGTTGGGGTAGGTGTCAATTTCGATGCGGCCTACATTGACGACCTGAAGGCGCGTAAAGAAGCCGATTTTGCTATCTGGTTGACGCCAGAACCCGTTGATGTGGGTGAATTCCAGGCTGCATCCGATGATTTGATGCATCAGGTTGGCAGCGGCGAGGCGGCGACCGATCTGGATCATCATCGAGCAGTCTTGCGCAGTGGTACACCGGCAACACACTTTTTCCAGCGTGACGCTGACCATATGGCGATGCTGCTGGCTCCGCTATACAGCTACGACAATACAACCATGGGTGTGCTGGAGATCACACGATCACGCACAGCCGTGGTGGACAGTTTACAGGAAGATCAGGCGCTGACCATAGCGATTGCCGCCGTATTGATCGTGCTTGGTGTGATATTGACTCTGGCGGCCACGCACATCGTCGTGCTGCGTCCGCTGCGGCATCTTAATCGGGTGGCGCGACAGCAGTATCAGGGGGATATGGATGCCCGAGTCACCCTGCTGCCCGCCGACGAATTCGGCCAACTCGGTGAATCTTTCAACAGCCTGTCGCAGAAGCTGGCACAAACGCTGAAACAGCAGGAAGAGGCTATCACCAGTCTGACGGTGACACAATCGGCGTTGGAAGACAACCAGCGCATGCTGCAAGCCATCGTTGATAACTCCACTGCGTCAATCTACGTCAAGGACGCGGACTCGCGTTACCTGCTCACCAGTCCCGGCTTTCTGAAGCAGTTCGGGTTGCAAGGCGGCCAGGTGACCGGGCGGATCGACCAGGACCTGCTCAATTCGGCGACCGCCGCTGCCATCCAAGAACATGAGTGTGCAGTAGTGAAGGCACAGGCTCCACTGGAACACGAGGAGACCGTTGGTGGCAAGACCTACCAGACGCTTCGTTTTCCGCTCCAGGATGCGAACGGTGTTGTTTACGGGTTGTGTGGTATCGCCACCGACATCACCGAACGCACACAGATGATCGCCGTACAGCAGCAAACCATCCGCGAGTTGGCGTCCCCGGTGATTCCGGTGCTGGATCAGATCATCATCATGCCCTTGATCGGCAGCATCGACTCGACCCGCGCTCGCGATATTACCCGTGATTTGCTGGCCGGTATCAGCCGCTACGACGCCGCAGTCGTGATCCTGGACATCACTGGCGTGCCGTTTGTGGACAGCGGTGTGGCCGCGTACCTGAATCGCACCATCGGTGCGGCCCGGTTGAAAGGCACGCACACCATCCTGGCCGGAATCTCCGATGCGGTTGCCGAGACCATTGTCGATCTCGGCATTGATTGGCGTGGGGTGGAGACGGTACGCGACCTGCAAACCGGGCTGCTGAGCGCCATGAAGCGGATCAATCGATGAGATGAAAAGCTGTCTGGTGTCCGTTCAGCCAGTGCATCTGGCCGCCGGTCAGCACGGCGTCCTCTTCCAGCGCAATACGGACTTCCTGCCCGTTCCATTCCGGCACGTTGGCTTTGATGTTCAACTCCACCGAGTAGGCGGTGTCGTCAAACAGCGTGTAGTCACCGCGACCGGGTACGCCGTCCTGCTGGTCCCACAGGCCGATAGTGGGTCCGGCAGCGTGGCCGTGATAGCCGAGTGGGTGGCTGTACAGACTGGCGTCGATATGCTCGGCCTGTGCCTGAACCTTCGCGGATTTCAGCACATGGTTGCCGCTGCGACTGACCTGCATCGCCCCCATGACGATCTCCTGGAAGCGATTGGCCTGTGCCAGCGCGTGTTTCAGTCCATCCGGTGCATCAGTCTCGCCCGGTTTCAACACATAAGCATGCTGCTGCTGATCGGTTGCCAGCCCCAGGTAGTAAAAGCCGACATCGCACCACAACAGATCGCCGCGCTGGATCAGAGTGCGTTTGGGTGTGGACAGTCCCGGTGCAGTACCGTAGCTCTGGTCCGCTGCCTGAATCTCACAGCCTGGCTGGAACCAGGCTTGCAGCCCCATATCGAGGATTCGCTGGCGCATGTACCAGACCACATCCTCGGTGGTGGTGACGCCAGGATGAATCACCCGGTTGGAGAAGGTCTCGGCGATCAACGTATGACCCATCGCCACGATACCGCCGTAGGCATCTATTTCCGGTGGGATACGACGTTCCAGCCAACCGACGCACAGGCGTTCCGCGCTGCGCGTCCGGGCCATGTAGGTCTCGCCCAGGGCCGCCGCCAGTTGTGTGTATTCGTGATGCGAGAGGCCATCACCGAAGGCGAATTCGCCCGACACATTGATGCCGATGGTCTGCGGATCAAATTCAGCTATGGTTCGCCGCAGACAGGCGTCCTGGTCTTCCTCGTCCGGGTTCCAGCCGTGATCGTAATACCCGTCCATACCGTAACGGCTGAGCGTGCGCCGGTGGAAATCCCCATTCCGGTCGAAGGCGAACAGCAGAATGGTGCGCCGCCGCGCCGACATGGCCGGTTCCGGCAGCAGCGTCATGACCACCGGGTCTTCGTTGTATTCACGGGCGATCACCAGCCACATGTCGAAGCCTTCGCGCCGCATGATCTCCGGCAGAACGGTATCGAGCCGCTGCCTGAGCCAGTCGTTGCGTATGCTTGCCTGCTGGCGCAAACTGAGAACGGTCATTTGACCGCCAGCGGCTGGATATGCCGGTCGAAGTGTTTCTTGAGGGCGGCCTGATAGTCGTCTTCGTACTGGCGCAGCATGGCATGCAGCCGGTCGCCATAGCGATCCAGCACTGAGCCGAAGGTCACATGCAAGACCTGACGGGCGTCGAACTGGTTAAGCAGGTCGGGTAGCTGGTCATCGGTCAGGTCCGCCGCCGCCGGAACCTTATCCAGCACCGCCGAGACATGGTAGCTTACGCGGTCAGTCTCGTAGCGTTCACGGGCGAAATCCAACACCTGGCGGAAGAAGTCGGTATCGACATTCGCCATCACGCGCAGCGCTTCAAGATAGCTGGTCCCGGCGGTTTTGAGATGGACGAGGCCGCTGGTGTGCTTCATGGCAATGGGATACACGCCGAACTTGTCCGAGCCGGTGTGCAGGCTGAGTTTATAGCTGCTGCCGAAGTGGCGCATGATGGCCGCATGTTGGGCGATGTTGGCGTCCAACTTGTCCAGATCGCCGATGTAATCGACACCCTTCTCGAAACGCCCGACAAAGCGCGGGGCCAGACTGACGAATTTCACTCCCAGGCGGCGCAGTTCGCTGGCAATGTAAAAATGTTCATGGGCGGAGGTGGTGGTGCCGGTCTCATCGACGGACATTTCCAGATCGAAGGGGCGATCACCGAGTTTGTCGCTGATGTACCGGGCCATATCGGCGGTATGGGCCAGTGCCGCGCCGTACTTGGCCGCCGCTTTGTACAGGCTGTGTTCATCGAAGGTGAGAGTCAACCCATCCATTTCGAAAGGGCCGCTCAAGAAGGTCTGCCGCAGCGCTTCGACCGAACTGTCGAGCCGGTCCCAGGGCAGGGCGTCCACTTTGGCCCGCAGACTGTCCATATCGGCGGTTTCGGCGTCGTCATCGACATGATCGCTGGGGTCGATGGTGTAGAAGGTGAATCCGGCTTCGACAAAGGGATCGACCGCTTCTGTGACTTTGAGATGATCGGCGTCGCCGCCCCAGGGTTGTTGCCAACCATACTGGAATACGCCCCACATGGCATCGTCCATGACCTCACGCGGTGTGCGTCCAGTGCGGTCGTTTTCGCGCACCGACTGCTGGGCGTAAATCGCGGCGACACCGGTGCCGTCAGCGGATTGTGCATGGCCGGGTGTGGCAATACCCAGGCGGTCGCCGAAGCCTGCCGAGGTCTTGAGTCCGTGTGCCACCGGTACCAGCCAGGGCAGCCGCGCCCGCAGTGCCTCGGCGTTGGCGGGTGTCAATGGGCAGACCAGCACATCATCGCCCTGGGTTTCGCCCTCGAAGCCAGATGAGTCACCAGAGACGAGCAGATGACGGTCGCCTTTTTCATCGCGGCGCAGCATGGCGTATGTCGTGCCGTCTTTTTCGACGACGGACTGCGAGTAGATTGGCAGTTCCATTGTTTTGCTCCTTTAAGACCATACATTATCTGGGGTATTCTATCTGATGCGCGGCACCTTGAATAGAACGGAGGGCTTTGTGGATATTCTTGTGAAACCGACCTTTATGCCACCGCTGGACCCGGATTACCGCCCGGCGGTGCTGGCGAATCGGGTGTTCCAGCAGACGGCCAGCATGCCGCTGGTGATCGGGTTAGAACAGGCGGATGGTTCGCTCTCGCGCTACGAGACGCACGTTCGTGCCGATGACGCTGCCGCCAACCGGCTATATGTCGAGCGTTTGGTGAAGTTCCTGCTGTGGCAGCGCGGTGGCTGGAAAGTCTATGTCGGCGGGCCGCCTG
>CAYQJO010000046.1:0-22849 GCA_964417785.1 uncultured Anaerolineaceae bacterium
GCCGCCAGGATGCCGAGCAGCACCGCCGGTCCCCAGGCTGAACGGTCTACGATGATGGTCAGATTGTTGACCAGCTCCTCCGGCGTGCCGACGCGGCTGAACCAGTAGGCCAGCGCCAGATAGATGACCAGGGTCACGAGAATAGCCCCGATGGTGCCGATAGGAATGCTGCGGCGGGGATTGCGCAGGTTGCCCGACATATTGACCCCGGCCAGGATGCCGGTCACGGCGGGGAAGAACACGGCAAACACACCCCAGAAACCGGCTGCCGGGAAGTCGCCCCATAGCTGCGGCTCCTGTGTGAAACCGGCGCTGTTGCCAATGGCAAAACTGCCCAGCAGCACCGACGACAGCGAGATAACATGAATCGCCAGTATCAAGAACTGCGCCCGCGAGACCATGCGAGCGCTGATGGCGGCGATGGTGAAAGTGGCGGCAAAAGCGCCAAACACCACAACCGCTTCCGGGTGATCGGGAAAGATGCGCAGCCAGCCTTCGGAGAAGGCGAAGATATAAAACGCCACCGAGATGGATTGTGCCAGGTAAAACGGCACACTCACGCTGCCGCTGACTTCCAGGCCGAGCGACTGTGAGATGATGGAGAACGGGCCGCCCGCACGCACACGCATGTTGGTGGCGATAGAGGCGATGGACAGTCCGGTACTCAGGGTAATGACGTTGGAAAGCAGGATAATGGCGATGGTACCAGCGAGACCGGCGTTGCCGACCACCCAGCCGGTGCGGAGATACATCACCGCACCGAGAATGGTCAGGGTTGTCGGCATAAAGACACCGGTAAAGGTGCCGAATTTGCGATCAAGCACGCCCGATGGCCTCGATCAAGCCATAGAGGTAGGTGGCACCCAGGGCGCGGTCGTACAGGCCGTAACCGGGCCGTCCGGTCTCGCCCCAGATCATGCGACCATGATCGGGGCGGATGGGACCGTTGAACCCGCCTTCAATCAGCGCCTGGACGACCGCATACATATCCACGCTGCCGAACTCTGACGGGTGCTTGGCTTCGTGGAAGTCGTGCTGGCCGGTGATCTTGACGTTGCGAGCGTGGGCGAAGTTGACCCGGTTGGCAAAGCGGCGAGCCATCGCCGGGACGTCGTTATCGGCTGATGCGCCCAGCGATCCGGTGCAGAAGGTCAGACCGTTGTGCGGTGAGTCGACTACATCCAGCAGGCGTTGCAGTGTGTCGGCATCGCGGACGATGCGCGGCAGGCCGAAGATCGACCAGGGCGGATCGTCCGGGTGAATGCCCATATAGACTCCGGCTTCCTCTGCCACCGGCACCACCGCCTTGAGGAAGTAGGCCAGATTCTGGAACAGGGCTTCTTCGTCCACCGATTCGTACTGCTTCAGCAGGTCTTTGAGTTCGTCGGCGGTGTAGGCATCGCCCCAACCGGGCAGGCCGCCGGTGCCTTCGGAGAGGTCGATCTTTTGTAGATCGTCGTTGGCGAAGCTGAGTGCGGTCGTGCCATCGGGGAAGAGGCGTTCCAGGTCGGTACGTGTCCAGTCGAAGACCGGCATGAAGTTATAGCACAGCACCGGGATACCGGTCTTGCCCAGATTGCGAATGCTCTCCTGGTAGGCTTCGATGTATCGGTCGCGCTCCGGCAGTCCCAGTTTGATCGCTTCATGGACCGGGATGCTTTCGACAACGGCGAATTCCAGTCCCGCCGCCTCGATCTCGGCTTTGCGGGCCATGATCTCGTCCAGCGGCCAGACCTCGCCCGGTTTACGATGGTGCAGCGCCGTCACAATACCAGTCATAGCCGGTATCTGGCGGATATATTCTAATGTGACCGGATCGTCCGGCCCGTACCAGCGCATGGTGAGTTGCATGCTGTCGTCTCCTGTATGTGTGAAAAACTCTCGCTATTGTACCGCAACCTGGCGCTGACGGATGGGTTGACCAATCAGAATGTCGATTTGCGCTGTCGCGCCGACCACATCCGACAGGGCGTTCAACGCACCGGGGGGGATAAGCGCTTGCGGCCAGGGTTGCAGCGCCACCGCGCTCGGTGCAATCGTGGCCCCGGCGGGGATATAGTCGATGGCGACCGCGATCATGGTCAATTCACGGATGTCCGTCGTGACCGGGGGACAGTCACCCGGCATGGGCAGAAAGCCCGATCCGGCGGTGCGGCGAGCGATGATCGGTTGAATGATCGGCTCGTAGCAGTCGATGTCCACCAGCGAGACCTGGTTAATCACAGCGTCCAGGTCGGTGAGTGCGCTCAAGGGAGCGGCGGCTTGCGGCCAGCTTTGCACGGCGACGGCTTCCGGTGGTATCGCCATACCGGCAGGAATCGGTTGGACGGCGACCACCAGCGCCACCCAGGGTTCGGCGGTGTCGGTTGCTGTGGCAGTAGGGGTATCGGTCGCCGTCGCAGTGGGCGTGACGCTCGGCGTCGCAGTGGGTATGGTGGGCGTGATGGTGCGCGGTGGTCGGGTGGGCAGCACCCGTGTTGAGACCAGTTCGACCGCCGGTTGGCTGCCACATGCGGCGAGGATGAAGATCAGGATAAATCGTTTCAGTTTCGATACCATATCAACCAGTCAATGATCCAGCGAATCATGCCACACGGTGCTGGTGGGCGTCAAATTTATCGACGTAACGGGCGTATTGACCCAGGAAATAAGCCTGGACTGGCAGGGCCATGGTAGCGGCAGCGATCCACCCGATGCAGGGGACGATGCCGATCAAGAAGAACACCAGGGCGATGACCAGTGCGCCCAGGAACCACTGCCCGGTGAACGCGCCCAGGCTCAGCGCCGTGTGATACAGTTTACCCGCCTGCAAGAATACCTCCGCCGACCCGGTCCGGGCGTAGCGCGAGACCCCTACCGCCAGCATCGACCAGGAGAGCGCCAGATAGCCCAGACTGATCGGTCCCAGGCAGCATAACATCGACAGCGACAACAGCCCACCGGCGGTAGTATCGGTCAGGAATCCGGGTATGGTGTACATGCAGCAGCCAAGCAGAATCAGCGGCAAATTGAAGATAATCATCGCCAGCAGGATGTTGGCACCGTTTTGCAAGCGTTCGGTCAATGTGTTCCATACCGGCAGGATCACCGGCACATCCCGGCGGCGGTTCTCGACGATCTCCGCCGCATAACCGAGCAGCACACACAGCGGCAGCAGGCCCAGGCCGATCACCGGCAGCAAAATCACGCTGGCAAAGGCCAGAGCCGTCACCACGACCAGTTTGTTCAACCAGTCGGGATCGTCGAATGCGTAAGTGAAGGCGCGTCCCAGGTCCATAGTTCAACCGCTCTGCGCGTCCTCAAGATACAGGTACAGATCATCGAGTGTCACCGCGCCCAGCTTGAAATACACCACCGCACCGCTGCCATCGATGATATAGGTGGTCGGCAGGCCGGGGACGGAGTAATCGCTGAGCAGATCGGAATCAGTATCCAGCAGCACCGGCAAATCGCTCACCTCGATGTCGTCCAGGAAGTCACGGATGGCACCGGCCTGCTCACCCTGGTTGACGGCCAGGACAACCGCCCCATCGTCGCCCTGCTCCTGGACGAACTGCTCCAGTGCTGGCATCTCGGCGGCACACGGCGGGCAGTCTGTGCGCCAGAAGTTGAGAAACACCGGACGACCGGCGAAATCGGACAGGCGCACGGCGTCGCCATCCAGTGACGGCAGCGTGAAATCATCAGCCTGCCGGTCTTCCAGGGATTGGGGAGCCTGCGGTTCAAACGGTGAGGCCGGTTCGTCGCGTTCTTCCGACAGCAGCACCGCCGCCGCCATCACCAGACCGGTCAACCCGGTGACAAGAAACATAATCAGCAGCGGCGAGACGCCGCGTGGTTTTTCCTCGGTCATGCTTTACCTCGCTACCCATAATGGGCGTTCACCGTTGTCGGTGATGCGTGTCAACTTGCGCGTCTCTATATTATACGTCCAGACTTCCGGTCTGCCGCCACTGAAAATCTCGCCTTCGTCGTTAAGCTGCTGGAAGCGCTGCATGACAAGCTGTGTGCCGTCGGCATTCCACGAGAAGAAAAAGGTGCTGAAGCGCTCATCCACGATCAACGGGCTGATCTCACTCGTCACCATGTCGCGCAGGTATACCTGGGTGCCGCGTGTGAAGCGTTCGTCCAGGTAGCGGCGGCCTACCGCCACATAGCGCCCGTCCGGTGTCCAGGCGGTCGATTGATCGTCGGCCTGCTCGCTTGGATCGGTCAAGACCTGCATGGTGCCGGTTTCCAGGTCCACGATTTGCAGATAAGCACGGGCCTGCACTCCATCCAGAATGATCTCCGGGTAGATGAGGCTGGACCCGTCCGGCGCTAATGTCCCGACCACGCCGAAATCGCTCTGGATGAACAGCACGTCTTCGTTGGTGAAATCGTAGACCATGATGCCTGTCTCTGTGTTTTCGTAGAAAGCCAGATGCGAGCCATCGGCGGACCACGTCGGGCTGTAGCCGTTGAGTTCGCTGTCGTCGAACAGGGCGTAGGTGGTTCCGGCCTCGCGGTCGAGAATCCATACCCGGTCGCGGCCCGCACCCAATCCCAGGGCGGTGTTCAACTGCCGCCGCTGGTAGGCGATGATCTGCGGGTTGGACGGATCAAAGCGCGGCGTGGTGCATACAGCGTCCTGCATCAGGCAGTTGGTGATCTGTGTGGTGACATCGCTGCGCAGGTCCAGCAGCATGATCTCCAATGAACCGTTCTCGTTGTTTTGCAGCGTATAGGCGATATACTGGCCGTCGCCGCTGACATCGAAATCGAAGACGCTGCCGTTTTCGACATCGGTGATCCGCTCAGCGTCGTCAGGATCATCTACCGGGGCCAGCCACAGGTTGTATACGCCGAAGTTGTCAATGCGCAGGAAGGCCACCCGCAGTGATGGCTCCGAGATGCCGAAAAATGCTGTCAGCCCGATTGCCGTTACCAGCAGCAGGATCACGGCCAGGACAACACGATCAAAGCGGGTCATGGATAGAGATACGGATGTTCCGGGACATCGATCACGCTGACGCGCTCGGCCTGAAGAATGGGTGTTTTCATATCACGGAATAGGCCGGCCTCAAATGCACCGCGTACCTGCACCCATTCACCGTCAGCGATGGTGTCGAATTCGGGCCAGTAGACCGGCAGGCCGATAGCGGAGGCGTCAGCAACACAGCAGCTTACGGTGAAACGGGCCACCATGGCATGATCGGGTGGGAAATCGGGTTCGCGGTAGATGAAGCCGGAGAATTCCGCTGGTTGTCCGTCGAAGCTGGCGGTGGTGGCCGTGCCGGAGAACACGCGCATCCAGTCCAGGATATTGCGTGAGAGCGGGTCTTTGGTGGCGGCACTGGCGACATTGTACTCAGCGACGGTCAGACTGATGTTGCCGTTGACGGCCTGTGCGCCGAGTGGCTGCGAAGGGATCAATGTGCCAAAGACCAGCGGCAGCGCCACGATGGCGATCACCGGCCACTGGATGGTGGTGCGGTCGCCGTGCAGGACGGGTGCTGCGCCGCGCAGCAGGGCGTTGGCACTGGCGATCCCCAGCGTGGCGAACAGGATCACAGCAACATACGACAGCCACGCAAAACGGGTGTTGATGTAGTTGGTCAGGTTGCCGGTCAGGATGTTGATGGCGAAATACAGCGCGAGCGCCAGTAAAACAAAGACTTTAAACCAATCGCGCATTAGAATCCTCCGATCAGGTTTAGCCCAAGTCCGATGAGCATGGTCATCAACAGCGGCAGCAAGATGAGATAAGCCACGACTTTGCGCTGGAACACGCCCATGAACATGAGTGTACTTTTGATGTCCACCATCGGGCCAAAAGTGAGAAAGGCGACAATCGAACCGTTGGTGAAGGTGCCGGTAAAGGCCAGCGCCAGGAACGAGTCAACGGTCGAGCAGACACTCAGCACAAAGGCCAGCAGTTGCATGACGATGACCGAGATCAATGGGCCTTCGCCCAGGGCCAGCAGCGTCTCCTGCGAGACCAGGGTTTGCATCCCCGCCGCCATCAGCGAGCCGATGATCAGAAAGCGTCCCATATCGAAAAAATCATCGGTGGCGATTTGCGCAGCAGTCATGATCCGGCTGCCCATGCGCGGCTTGAGTTGAATCTGCGATGATTTGAGGCCGCTGCCGCCGCTCACAGGTGCGAATGAGGTCGGGCGCAGCACTTCCTGCGGACGGGCGGCGAAGGCGAACAACACGCCGACCGTCAGCGCCACCCCGGCGGTAATCAGCACACGGGCGATCAAGATTGGCCCAAAACCGAACGCGATATAGGTGCTGACGAGTACAATCGGGTTCATCACCGGGGCCGCCAGCAAGAAAGCCACCCCGACCGACATCGGCAGTCCTTTGGTGAACAGCCGCCGTGTGACCGGCACCACACCGCACTCGCACACCGGAAAGGCGAAACCCATAAATGTCCCGGAGACGGTCGCCAGTAATGGATTGCGCGGAATCCAACGCACGATGTCCTCACGGGTGATAAATACTTCCAACATCCCGCTGACCATCGACCCCATGAGCAGGAACGGCACCGCTTCGATGAAGATGCCCAGAAAACGGGTGCTGAAAATGCCCAGTTGCCCGCTGAGTTGGGCCAGCAGTGCGGCAGCGATCACCGCCATGACAACCAGCCACGAGAACCCTTCACGGATTGTCTGCATGGCACCTCCGCAATCCAGTTGACGGTAATGGTAGCACAGTTGCGTCAGACTGTAGAAGTGCGTAGGCGGACCGTAGATTAACGGTCAAGTAACAAACTCTTCATTTGGTTTAGTATAATAGTATACGCGGCAGATGACTGAATTGAGGAGATTTTGAGATGTCACGGAAACTGTGGCTGGTTTTGCTATCGGTGCTGCTTCTGGTGGGGGCGATGTCTGCCCCGGCCCAGGCGCAGCAAACGACGGTTGTCTGGACAACCGAGTTCTATAACAACCTGTACTTGATCGGATCACCGGTGGCGACCCGCACGGACGCGACGCTGGCGTTTAACTGGGGTGGTGGCTCACCGATGACGGGGGTCAATGCCGACAACTTCACGGCTCGCATCACAGGCGGTGCGTTCTTCCCGGCGGGTACTTACCGCTTTACCCTGGTGGCCGACGACGCGGTGAAGCTGCGTGTGGGGACCTTTGAGCGTCTCAGCACGTTTGGCGATCCCAAACCGGGTGAACAGGTCAGTGTCGATGTGACCCTGGAGGCAAAGGTCCACCAGCTTCAGGTCGATTACCGCGAATTCGAGGGCGATGCCTATGTGTATCTGGCCTGGACCAATCTGGCGACTGGTGAGACCTTCGGCGTGCTGCCCGCCGACCCCGCCGCGCCGACTGCGCCTGTTTCCGGCGGCCCCTGGCTGGCGGAATACTACAACAACGCCGATCTGGCGGGTAGTCCATCGGCCATCTTCAACGAGAGCAGCCCGGCCCATACCTGGGGATTCGCGGCCCCGCTGACCAACATCAACGCCGATTTCTTCTCTGCGCGTTGGACCCGCACTCAGTTCCTGAACGCCGGTACCTACCGCGTCAGTGCGCGTGGCGATGATGGCGTGCGGGTACGGGTAAACGGTGTGACCTATATCGATCAATGGGCGCTCTACAATCCCAACACGCAGACCGCCGATTTCACGCTGCCAGCCGGCGACCATACCTTTGTGGTCGAATACCGCGAGTTCAGCGGTGAGGCGTTCATCGAGTTCAGTCTGGATCAACTGACCGGTACGACACCGATCACGCCCGTAACGCCGGCGGGTGCAACTGCCACCGTCACCGCTGGACGGTTAAATGTGCGCAACGCACCCAGTGTGATAACCGGCTCCATCCTGACCAAGATCAACAACGGTGAGACCTACGCGATTGTCGGGCGTAATCCGGATGCATCCTGGTGGCAGATCAACGTCAACGGATTGATCGGTTGGGTTAGCGCCCCCTATACCAATGCTTTCAACGTTGCCGGTGTGCCGGTGACGAGCGCCCAGACCCCGCAGCAGCAGACCCTGATCCAGCCGACTGCCAACACCGCCGTGACTCAAGGCCAGGTCAATATGCGCACCGGTCCGGGCATCAATAACTCGCGGATTGCGATCATCCCGCAGGGCCGCACAGTGCAGATTATCGGTCGCAACACCGACGCGACCTGGTGGCAGGTGGATTACAACGGCTTGAAGGGCTGGGTCAGCGCGGCCTGGGCTGAAGCGCAGCCAGGAACTAACATCAACACCATCCCGGTGACGAGTTAACCATATCCCCCTCTCTGATGCCATAAATCGGAGAGGGGGAACTGATTATGTCATGCGCACCTGAGGAAAGGCATACAGCGCAGCCAGGAACAACTCTTTGTACGTCTGCGCATCCTCTTCCGTCTGGCCCTCAAAGCGCATACTCAAAACCGGTTCGGTGTTGCTCGCCCGCAGCAACCCCCAACCGCACTTGAACTTAACCCGCACACCATCTACCCGCTCGATCTCGCCCTTCCCGGCAAGCTGCTGTGCCACCGCATCGATCACCGTCTGCTTGTCCTCGTCCGGGCAGAAAGGCCGGTATTCCGGCGTGCTGAACAGACGCGGCAGTGAATCGTCTAACTGAGCCAGTGTCTGCTCTGACCCCGCCAGTAGTTGCAGCAAGCGCCCCGCAGCCAGAAAGCCATCGTCAAACCCATAGTAATTCTCACCCAGGAAGATATGGCCGCTCATCTCACCCCCCAGGAGCGCACTCCGCTCGCGCATGGCCTCCTTTACCAGTGAATGCCCGCTAGGAGCCATAAACGCATACCCCCCGGCAGCCTCAACCACATCGAACAACACCTGGCTGCTGAGAACATCGGCCACCACCGCCGCCTGCGGATGCCGTTTGAGCATATCCTGCGCCAGCAGCGCCAGCAAACGATCCGCCGCAATCATTTCCCCCCGCTCATTGACCGCCCCCATGCGGTCGGCGTCACCGTCGAAGGCTATGCCCACATCCGCTTTGAGCGCTACAACACGCTCGCCCAGGTCAAGCATGTTGTCCGCCTCCTGCGGATTGGGATGGTGGTTGGGGTAGCTGGCGTCCGGTTCACAGTAGAGGCAGTCCACCACCTCATGCCCCCAGGCTTTGAACAGGTGCGGCGCGAACAATCCCCCCATGCCATTACCGGCGTCGATCACCACTTTGAGCGTTTTCCCCACCGGAACCCGCCTGCCCAGGTCATACAGATAGCTGCTGTACGCCGCATCGTCGCTGGTCAGGCTGCCACCCCCATGATGGAAGTTGCCTACCTCCACAATGCGCCGGATCGCCTGAATCTCGTCACCGTAGAGGGTGCGGTTGCCGATGCACAATTTAAAGCCGTTCTGGTCCGAGGCCAGATGGCTCCCGGTAATCATCACCCCGGCGGCGTTATCTCGCTGGACCGCGTGCCAATAGACCAGCGGCGTCGCCACCAATCCAAGATCAACGACATCACAACCGGACTGGCGAATACCGTCCATCAACGCCGACTGCAAGGTATACGAACTATTGCGATTATCGCGCCCGACGACGATAGTCCGTTTGTCGTCCATCCCCGCATAGTAAGTGGCGAAGGCCCGCCCGATCTGGTGCGCCACCTCCGGCATCACAACGGCCCCATCGCCGACAGCCTTACCGCGAATATCGTACTTCTTGAAGATTCCCGGATTAATCGACATCCTCAACCACCTCGATCACCTGTTTGACGTAAACCCGCTGGCGGTCCGGAATATCCTTCATCACATGTGTACCCGGCCCCACCTGCGCCCCGGTGCCGATCTTGACGCCCGGCATGGTCATCACATCGACACCCAGGAAGGCATCGTCACCGATGATGGCTCCCAGCTTGTTCCGCCCGCTGTAGACCTTGCTGCCCTTGATCACCGTCGGCACATTGCCCCGGTCGATGCGCAAATTGGCAGTGGTGCAGCCCGCCGAGAAGTTGACATTCTCTCCGAAGACCGAATCCAGGACACGGCAGGCGTGCATGGCGCAGCCCGCACCGACATAGCTGCGGGCGACCTCGGTGGTGAAACCGACCTCCGCGCCATCCAGCACCATCGAATTGCGCACCAGCGCGTTGTTGCCCACGATCACACCGGCTCCGATATACGCCGGGCCGACCACTGCCGCGCCGGGGAAAATCTTCGCCCCCGGCCCGATATGGACATTGCCGACCAGGGTCGCTTTATCCGAGATATAGGCATCGCCAGCGATCACCTGCCCGTTGATCTGATCGAGGAAGTAGTTCATCACATCCAGAACATGCCAGGGGAACTTCAACGCGCTCCAATGGCCGTTGTAGGTGACTACCCGGTAGACCGTCTTTTTCATCAAGGCGTCCATGGCCCGTTCGTAATGGTCGTCACCGGGGGTATCGCTGGCGTATTCGGCCTTGATGGCGTTGAAGAGGCGTCCGGCATCCTGATGGACGTGCGCCACAAAGCTGACCAGATTGCTGGGACGATTCTCCGGTCCCGGCTTCTCGACAATGGCAGTAATCCGGCCATCGACGACGCTCAGGTAGCCACCTGGAAAATACTCATCCATCTCGTAGCCGGCAAGGTGGGTGGCTTTGTTGTCTTTTTTGAAGGCTTTCAGCATGGTCTCGTGCAGCCGGTCCTCGACCACATCATGGACCTGTGTCACATAAATCGGGGTGTTCGGGTTGTCGGTCAGCGCCGGTTCGGCCTGGAGCAGGGCATCGCCCATCCCTTTTGGCGACTCCTGCACCACAATATCCAGGCGCATGTCCTGCGTCATAGAGGCGACCAGATCGGTGATGATGGTGCGGTTGCCCGGATTGCCCACAATCACAGCATGACTGAAGCCCAGTTTGCGGTAACGCTGAAGCTGGCTGACCAGCAGCGGTTGGCTGCCGAAGCGCAAGAGCGATTTCTCACGCATCGGCCACATGCGTGACGACGCGCCACCCGCCAGAATAATCAATACTGGATTTTGTGACATAAACCCTCCAAAAAGCTCAACGTAACGCCCACATTGTACCAGAGCAGTTGCATTGAGTCAGGCTTACAGCCTACAATGGGTTAGATATTTCGGACATACATTGACCATGGCTGATACAGCAAAAAAGACCAAACCCGACCGGGAGCAGCTTGAGCGTGCTTTGCGGCGTGCGCTGAAGGCTGGCCCAGAGGCTCTGGCACAACAGGTACGGTTCATTCTGGCGCTGAGTCAGATGGAGGCCGCGCAGCCTTCGACCGACTCATACCTGGAAACACCAGCGACCGTCTCCGATGCCCGCCTGGCCGCCCTGGTCCATCTGGCAGAAACGTTGTCCAACGATCAACGGCAGCATTTGCTAAATGATGTCCAGCGTATCGGCGATGACGACATACGTGTCGGTCTGGTGGTGGACCTTGTGCCACACCTGAACGGACACGATATCCGGCTGAACACTCTCTGGCGGCAGATTCGTGGCCTGAACGATCCACTGGTACGCAGCCAGACGATCTTCGCCCTGGTACCTATCATCGAACATTTTCCGCCGTCCCCGGTCGAGCATACGCCGCTGGACGACATCATCGCGCTGGCACGCACCAACAGGAACACCGAAGCCCGCATCCGCAGTCTGGTGGCCCTGGCAGCCCAACTGCCAGCGAATGACAAGATCAACCTGCTCAACGCCATTCTGGATGAGGTCGCTGAAATCGGTCATGACACGCTCAAAGCCACAACCATCACCACCCTGACCGGCCATTACGCACCGGAACTGGAAGACCGCATCCTATCACTGGTGAACGAGATCGAAACACCGGAAGAACGCGCTCGTGCGCTGGCGGCGCTGATAGCCGTCGTAGACGAAAGCCATCGCGGTGCATTAAACGAACAGGCATTGACAGCCATCGACGCCATCCGCAAAGAAGACGACCGCGCCGAGGCCCTCGTCACCTTCGCGCCCAACCTGGAGCCGGTCGGCGACGCACAGGATTTCCCGGCATTGATGCAGCATGCACTGGCGGTGGCCGTTACGCTGTCCCGTCGCCATATCCGCGCCCGTGCGCTGGTGGCGCTGGCTCCACATCTGACACTCGATCTTCAAGGTGAAGCGCTGGCGGCGGTCCACAGTTTGAGCAACGAGCGCGAGCGATCCATGCTGCTGGCGGACCTCGCGCCCACACTGCCGCCCAATATGCTCGTCGCCAGTCTGGCCGTAGCCCACACGATGCGCGAACAGGATGCCCGCGTTCATGCACTGACGATCCTGGCCCATCACGTCCCACGACAGGCCCGCTCGCAGACACTTCTGGATGCGCTGGCCGCCGCCGCCAATTTGCCCCACCATTATGAGCGGGTGACAGCGCTGCTGGCCCTGGCCGACATTCTGCCCCAGCAGTTAATGGATCAGGCGTTTACAAACGCGCTGGAAACCACCCGCCATATCGAAAACGAGAACGCCCGCGCCCGCGCCCTCAGCCTGCTCGGCCATCATTTGCCGGAAAACCTCATCGGGCGAGCGCTGGAATCAGCCTACCAGATCAACGACCTGCAACAGCGGCTCAACGCCCTGACGGGCATCATCCAGCAGGTCGAGGGGCGGAGCAAAGAGCAGGCACTCCACGATATGCTGAACTGCGCCCGCCATATGGACATTGGCTACAAGCAAGCACGGGCGCTGGTGAGCATCGCTCCTTATTTACCCCCGGACCTGGTCCTCGAAGCGTTGGGTGTGGCCGACAACCTGGATGAACCCTACGACCAGGTGACCGCCTATATCGCGCTGGCGCAGAATCTCCCCCCGGCATCACGCCCGGAGATCATCCGCGATGCCTGGGAACTCATCAAACACATCGAAGACGGTTACGACCGCAGCAGTGCGCTGGCCGCCGTCATGCCGTTTTTGCCGGATGAACTGGCCGGTGAAGCCGCCCGCGAGGCCGAAGCCGTGATCCAGGCCGTCGAAGATGAGTACGATCAGGCCAGCGCCATCACGATTCTGGCCCCGCTGCTGCGCAGTCTGCCCGGCACCAGCCAGCCGGGTCTGGACCGCTATACTGCGATCCGGGCCGGTTTTCTGGCCGCGCTCGAAATCGAGCAGCAATCGCTGCGAGTCCAGCAGATGGAGGCCGGTTGTCCCCTGTGGTTATCGCTGAGCCGGGAAGACCGTTACCAACTCTGGAGCGAAGTCGCCCAACAGATGATTCATCTACCCCTGGCCGATGTTTTGCTGTGCCTGGGAACGCTTACGCCGGTGCTGGAATCCATCGGACAGGAGAAAAGTCTAAAAGACATCGCACATATTCTCGGAGTGCGTTAAAATGTAGCTGCATCAGTCCAACGGGTATAAATCAATGGACCACACGTATCTGAGTAACCTACTGCACGCTGCCAGGACCCTTACCAATGCAGACCGCGCCCTGGTGGTCGATTCGGGCATCCGGGTACTCCAGATGGATAATCTGACTGAAGCCGACATCCGCACAGCGGAATTTAACCAGTTCGGCCTGGACAGCTTACGCAAAGCGGTGCAGACCGGTGAAGCCATTATCACCAACAACGTCATCACCCAGATTGAGGATGCACCGACGACCAACACCAATTTTGCCAACCTGCGTTTTGTGGTAGCGATTCCGGTGAACCAACACGGTGCGCTTTATCTGGATAGACACATCAGCAGTGGGGTGATTCCCAGGCAGATGATCGAACGCCTGATGAACCTCATCGATTATATCGCGCAGAACCGCCTCGAAAATCTGACTGCCGATGAGATCATCGCGTTGGACTCGCGCATCAGCCAGGGTTAATCCTGCAAATTGGGCAGTCGCTTCGGCTGTGGGATGGTCTTGAGTATCTCGTCAATAATAGCGGCGGTGCGCTTGCTATACAGCCACACCATGCCCGGTTTCACATCAGTACCGCAAATGACCGCCAGCGATACAGTGTACGGCGCACCAAATTCAATGATATAGACGCCAATTTGATCGCCCTCAAAATAGGTCGAGTGAAACTTGGTCTCCTCAAGAATGCTCGCCAGCGAATTCTGGGCGCTGTGGTCAATGCTGAGCGCTTGAGTTAACAACTGAAGGTCATAATCGTCAAGCGTACCGGCAGCCCCCACCATATTACCATCCGAGTCCACCAGACCAACAAAGCCAGCCCGCACATGGCTCAACAGCCGGTTCAATTCCATGTTGATCCGCTTGAACTGCTGCCGACCTAACACCAGTGCCGCCGGACGGGTGCGCGGGTCGAGCCGTTTGGCCCGGTCGCGTACCGGTTCCGGCTTGGGTTTCTCTTCCTGTTCCGGACGGTTCATAACGTGTCGCTTCACCTCAAGCTGGCGCTCGATCTGCATCAGCACGAAGGTCATATTCAGCGGCTTGTACAGGTAATCGACCGCCCCCAGGCGGAACACGGCAACTGCACTCTTGGCCGAGAGATCATCATCGATAACAATCACACGGGCGTTGGGCCGCAAACCACCGACCACCGCCAGTAAGTCCATGCCACTCAGATCGGGGAGTTCGGCTTCGGTCACGATCAGGTCAAAATCCACCAGCAAAATCTCGCTCAACGCTTCTTCAAAGGTGCTGGCCTGATTAGTTGAGTAACCGCCGGCAACCTCCAACGTATCAACCAGCGATGACCGCAGGTCTTCATCTCGAGCGACGATGAGTATCCGTTCTTTCCGATTGGTCATGTTTCACCCGCAGGCACATACGCTGCCATTAGCGGTTCCAGTGCAATAATCTGGATCAACCGCTGCTTAAAACTGATGATACCACGAACATAGAGTCCGGCAGTGGTGGACTGGTGGATGTGGGCAACCGGGATGTAATCCACCTGCTGCACCTCGTCCACCACCAAACCGAACAACTGTCCGCGAAAATGTGCGACCATAAACAGGGTCCATTCATCCACTGGTTTAGCGACCGCACCCATAATCAGGCGCAAATCCAGAACTGGCAGCACCTCCCCGTGACGGTTCGCCATGCCCAGGACCTCCGGCTGTGCTCTGGACGGATGGACCAGCTCAACCATCGACGCTACCTCGACCACCTGATCAATGGGCAGGGCATAAAACTGGTCATCCAGGGTGAAGGTCAACACCGGCATGGTCTCAGTCATCCGCTGGTCCTCCGGAGTTGCCCAACCACATAATCATCAAGATAGTGGGGGCATCGTCCCCCAGCAACAGAATCTCATCCACCAGATCGCCCAGCTTGGACCGCAGCGCCACCAGCACGTTGTTGGCGGATACCCCGGCCAGCCAGGGGGTCTCAGATGAGATTTGCAGGCCCACTTTGATTCCGTCAATCACCCCGTTCAGATTGATCGTATGCGCTTCGCCGGTCTTCAACACCAGTTCCGCCAGCGTGGCCGCGGCGCTGGAAATTTGCGCACGGTAGGCTGGCGCGAAACCGATCAGGCTGGCAGCCCGCCGGGCTGTATCCCGCACGATCATAATATCCATCGTGTCTTCGACTTTCACCGACATAATCGGTGGGCGCATGTGATAGGGACCTGCTAATTCGGTCATGTGCGTTATTCCAGAATGCCCAGTTCTTGCAATGTGCCGATCAAATGCTCCGAAGCGAAAATATCTTTCGGGATATAGTCGTCGGCACCCGCCCGCAATCCCGACATCGTAGCCTGTGGTCCAGCTTTCTCCGTCAACATGATAACCGGGATATCCTGGGTGGCCGGATTACGCTTCAACCGGCGGCACACCTGAAACCCATCCATGCTCGGCAGCTTAACATCCAGAACCACCAATGCCGGTGGATTCTCAATCGCCTCGCGGATACCGTCCGGCCCGTCATAGGCAACCCGCACGCGCAACCCGACACTCTCAAGTGTTTCCTTGATCTGCGCCGCCTGTGTTTTGCTATCTTCTACCAAGAGTACTTCCAGGGCCATTTTGTCCTACCCCTATTTGAAGTTACAACCATTTTAGAATAGCTGATGGCAAATTCGCCAATGACTCAACCTGCTCGACCGCCCCCAGGGCAATCGCCGCCGAAGGCATTCCGAAAACCGTCGAACTACTTTTGTCCTGGGCCAGGGTGTGCGCACCGGCCTGTCGCATTTGCAGAAGACCGGCAGCACCATCGTCGCCCATGCCCGTCAGGATCAACCCGATAGCCTGGGAACCACAGGCCGTCACAATCGATTCAAACAAGACATCAACCGATGGTTGGTAGCGGTGTCCTCCCGCTTCGCCAATCAGGCGTATGACCAGATCGCTGCCCCTTCTCACCACCTTCATGTGCGCGGTTCCTGGTGATAAGTGTACCACACCTGGCTGTAACACGACCCCATTTTCGGCCACCACCACCGTTAGCGGGGTCAGCCGGTCGAGCCAACGGGCCAATCCCAGGATGAATTCGTTGGGGATGTGCTGGACCACCGCAATCGGCACGGGTAAATCGACCGGCAAACCACCCAGGAACTGGCTCAATGCACTCGGCCCGCCCGCGCTGGAACCGATGGCGATGATCTCTGGTGCTATGTTGATCGCCCGTGTCTCAACCACCTGCTGTGCCGGTATGGACTGGTGGTTCAGTCCGCGCCGCACCACACTCACCCCGGCCATCGCCGACAGCGTACGCACCAGGTTCAAATGCTTCTCGTTAAACGTTGGGCTTCTGCGATCTGGCGGTTTTTCCACGACGGCCAGCGCACCGGCTTCCAATGCCTGGAAGGACAGATCAATGTCTTTTTCCACAAAACCGCTGACCACAACCACCGGGGTCGGATAATGGGCCATAATCCGGCGTGTCGCTTCCAGACCGTCCAAGCGCGGCATGTTGATGTCCATCGATACTACATCCGGTCGCAGTTTGGCGATCAATTCCAATGCCTCTTCACCATCTCTGGCCTGCCCGACCACCTCGATCCCCGGTGTCTCATTGATAAGACTCACCAGATGATGGCGGATGGTGGCGCTGTCCTCGGCAATCAACACCCTGATGGTCTTTCTGGGTGGGCTGATCTTGCTCAGATCGATCTTCTGTGTTTGCTGTATTGGCTTGCTCATCCACGCCTACTTAGATTAAAGCATTTGAACCGGAAGGAAGCATAAATTGTTGGAATTTTCTATCCTAAAACCAACCCAAATTTAGCTACAGGACCGCCTGAATGGTTTCCAACAGTTCCCCCTGGTCAAAGCGCGACTTCACCAGGTAGGCATTGGCCCCGGCCCGCAGACCGGCCTCGCGCTGTTCTGGTTTTCCCAGTGAAGTCAACAGAATCAATGGGATATGTTGATACTGTGGGCTGGTTTTGATCTGCTTGCACAATTCCAGGCCGGTCATCTTGGGCATTTCAACGTCACTGATAATCACATCGAAATCGTCCTGCGGCAGCATACTCCACGCTTCCAGACCATCTATCGCCACCGAGACCTCGAAACCGGCGGTTTCCAGGATGTTTTTCTCCAATGTCCGTGTGGTGATCGAGTCATCCACCACCAGCACCCGCAGCCGGCGCTGTTCACTGACAACTGGAGCCGTCATCTGCATGGCACGACGACGGGGTAGGACCGCACCCGATGCCCGCCGCACCAGATCGTTCGCGTCCAACACAACCACCACGTCACCAGTACCCAGCAGCGCCGCCCCCGAAACATAGCGGGCGCGTGCCAGTTCCGGTCCCAGAGGTTTAAGCACAAGTTCCTGCTCGCTGAACAGCGCATCGACTTCAAACGCGACTGCCCGGTCCGTGGCTTGCAGTGCGATAACACTGATTCGTTCCTCTTCGCCGCTGCTTCTGGACGGCACACCGAGAATCGTCGCCAATGACGCCAGCGGCATTGGACGCTCGTTGATGAGCAGCACATCGCGCCCTTCTGCGGTGAAAACGTCATCACGCAGGTATTTATCCATACGGACGACCATAGCCGAAGGCACTGCGAACTGTTGATCCCCCACCTGCATCAGGATACAGCGGATGCGCGTGAGTGATACCGGCACGCTAACGGTGATACGGCTGCCGCTGCCAACAGCACTCTGAACACTGACCCGCCCGCGCAGGCTCTCTACCCGGTCGCGCACAATATCCATGCCCATCCCGCGTCCGCTCAACGCCGTAACCGTCTCACTGGTAGAAAGGCCGGAGTAGAAAATATAGGTTCGGGCTTCTTCGTCAGAAAGCGCGGCCACCTCGGATTCGCTCAGCAGGCCGTTCTTTACAATCGAACGGCGGACTCTATCGGCATCAATGCCGCTGCCATCGTCCTCAACATGGATGACGATCTCGCTGCCGCGCTGCTCCACCGTAATGATGACATGGCCGGTGGGCGACTTGCCGGCCTCTTTGCGTACCTGCGGCAGTTCGACACCGTGATCAACTGCGTTACGCAGTACATGCATCAACGGGTCTTTGAGCGCATCCAACACGGCCTTGTCGATCTCGACCTGACCGCCAACTACATCGAGGATTACCTGCTTTTCCAGGTCACGGGAGAGGTCGCGCATCATCCGATGAAAGCCACCGACGATGCTGTCAAAGGGGACCAGGCGCATCCCGCCAATGTCGTCCTGAAGTTGTTCAGCCAATGTGGTCAGACGCATGTTATCCTGGGCCACCGTCTGCGAAATCTGTGCCAGCATGCGATTGGCCTCCACCAGTTGCCGCTGGTTGAATTCCAGAAAGCGGAAAATGATGGGCAGTTCGGAACTCATCTCCTGTTCGGAATCCTGCAAACGGCGCACCAGACGGATATAAGCGGTGCGCACATTACGCCATTCACGCTGCCATTTACCATGCGTGCGGCGCATGTTGTTGATCCGCCTTTGCAGTTCCTCGCCATGCATCTGGGCCACGAACAATTCGGTCACTTCGGCCATCAGCCGGTCCAACTTGCCGACGGTCACGCGGATGCTCTCCTCCGCAGTGCGAGCGCCCATCGTGTTGATCTCCGGCTGGGGGCGCGGTATCTCAATGGTGGGTGGCGCGACGACCACCGGCACCTCTTTGGTGTCATCGTCGCTTGAGGTCGCCACAATCTGTTCCAATCGGCTGAGGATGGTCGCCAGGGTATCCTCAGCCGGTTCCACGCCGTCACGCACCCCCTGAATCGCGTCCAGCCCATCGTACAACACGTCGGCCACATCCGGCGTCATTGTCAGACTGCCCTGCATGGCTGCGCCGAAGACCTCCTCCATGTAATGGGCGATGGTCTCGATGGTGCTGATGCCGACCGCACGGGCTGCCCCTTTGAGGCTGTGGGCCACACGGTTCAACTCTTTGGCTGCCGCGTCGTCGTGTTCGGCCATCTCCACCTGGAGCATAAGTGTGTTGAGCGTTTCCAGATGCTCGACAGCCTCGTCCCAGAAGATCGCCATCAGATCGTCGTCGCCGCTGGTCGGTTCAGGTGGCTGGCTGCCATTCTGTTCAGATGTCACATCCTCGACACAAGCCACCGTCTGCTCCAACTGCGCCAACACCGCCGCCAGGATCACTTCGTCTGGCTCATTACCATCGCCCACACCTTGAATCAGGTCCAGACCATCATAGAGCGTATCCACAACCGCCGGTGTGAGGTCCAGCGTATTGTACATGGCCGCACCGAAGACCTCCTCCATGTAATGGGCGATAGTCTCAATGGTGCCGATACCGACCGCCCGCGCCGCACCTTTCAGACTGTGGGCCACACGGTTCATCTCTTTGATCGTCGTCTGGTAGGCGGCGCTGTCGCTCTGGGCGATCATCTCCACCTGAAGCAGCATGGTGTTCAGGCCCTCCAGGTGTTCGCTGGCCTCCTCCCAGAAGATATTGAGCAGTTCGTTGTCGTTCACAGATTCAAGTCGCTGAGCAACTCATTGACCAGGAAAGCGGCATCGCGCAGCCGCTGCACACTCGCCTCCACCTGCATGGTGCTGCTGACGGTCTCGGTTGTGGCGTGCTTGATGGTGCGCATGGCCTGCGTCAGTTGATCCATCCCAATCGTCTGCTGGCGGGTGCTGGCGGCGATTTGCATGGCGGCTGTGGCTGCGTCCTCAATGGCACGAGCCAGGTCGCGGATCGAGTCACCAGCGGCGTTTACCAACTCCTGGCCCTCGTCCACACCCTTACTGCCTTCCTCTGTCACCATGACTGCGGCGTTGGTGGCCCGTTGAATCTCGCCCAGAATCTCGCGCACCTGCACCGTTGCATCGCGGTTTTGATCGGCCAGATTGCGCACTTCCATCGCCACAACGGCAAAGCCCTTGCCCTCTTCACCGGCCCGTGCTGCCTCAACCGATGCATTTAACGCCAGCATGCGCGATTGATCGGCCAGATTGTTGACCGTCGCAATGATCTCTCCGATTTGCTGCGTGTGTTCGCTCAGGACCAGGATGTTATCGGCGATGTCTTCCACCCGGCGGCGAATGACCTCCATTCCCTCGATAGTCTCGGTTACAGCCGTCGAACCAGAGCGCGAAATATCGACGGAGACCTGAGCGGTCTCGGCCACACTCTGAGCGCGTTCCGCCGTTTCGGTCACGGTCGCCCGCACCTCATTCACGGTGGCTGTGGTTTCCGTGACTACGGCGTCCTGCTCATTCGCCATTGAAATCTGGCGTGAGGTGGCTTCCAGGATGGCCTGGGTATCCGAGTCGAGCCGTTGCAAGGCGTTGCTCACGCCGATGACCACCGTGCGCACCCGGCCCAGCATACTGTTAATGACTTCGCCCAGTTCCACCACCATATGCCCTTCACGGGTGTTGGCGTCGAGATTGGGAATCTCCAATTGTTCGCGCATGTCGCCCTCGGCGAATGCTTCCAGGTTTGTGATATACGGGCTGATAAGCCGTTCAATCCGCCGGTAGCTGAGACTGTAGACGAAAACCCCGAAGGCCAATCCTACCAGCAAGCTCAGCAGCGGCAGCAGGATCAACACCGTCGAATCTATATCCGTATCCAGCCCGATGAGCAGCACCGAGATGATCAGTGCTTGTAAGAAAAACCCACCACCCACCGCCAGCACAACGCGGTTAAGCAGAATTCCCATCCATTTCCGGGATGGTACGGTGAGCGCTTGCGCAATTTCAGCCATATTCAGTCCTCTGCACCACCTATAACCAGACGTTCATCTTCAAACAAGCGAGCAATATCAAGCAGCACCAGCCGTTCAGCGGTGATACCACGAGCATAGCGCACATCATCCAGCGACTCCAACTCAGAGCGCGGAACACTGATAATATCATGCACATGGCGTGCCAGAATGCCGATTTCAAGCTTGTTAGCTTCGACCACAATGATCTCATTGGCCGTCTCCGCCCGGTCCGCCGGCATATCGAAGAACAGGCGTAAATCGGCTACGGTGACAATCTGCCCGCGCACATTGACCACCCCCAGGTAAAAAGGCGGCGTCCCCGGAACCGGAAATATCCGCTGGATGCGCAGCACTTTTCGCACCAACCGGACATCAATCCCGTAGCGCTCCTGGCCCAGTTCAAACACCAGGACGAAATGGCTGGATGTGTCGTCTTCCGCTTCTGGCGGCAGCGAAGCGTATTGACGCGCTCGCTGGCTGAGACGCAGACGGCGGGCCTCCTCTCGGTGTGCCTCGTCATCCCAATCAAGCTGCTGCCAGAGCGCCTGCCAATCGATGCTGGAACTTAAATCAGACATAGCGTAGACTTTTGATCGATAATTATGAAACCAGTATAACAACACTCTGCTCTGGCTCGAATAAAGATTTGGATTGGTCTGTATTGGTCATATTGGACTCGAGTCTGGATCGATACGCTGAATCTAGAGATAGTTGTTAAAATAAGGAGAAGCCGATCATGGCAGTCAACGGGAATAACGGAGATACCGGAACCGATAAAGTGAAACGCGGCCTGGCACAGATGCTCAAGGGTGGCGTGATTATGGATGTGGTCACACCGGAACAGGCGCGTATCGCAGAAGACGCCGGTGCATGTGCCGTCATGGCGCTGGAACGAGTACCCGCCGACATCCGCGTTGAGGGTGGTGTGGCCCGTATGAGCGATCCGGAGATGATTCAGGGCATTATTGACGCCGTGACCATCCCGGTAATGGCAAAGGCCCGCATCGGTCACTTTGTCGAAGCGCAGATTCTACAGGCGCTCGGTGTCGATTATATTGACGAGAGCGAAGTGCTGACCCCGGCGGACGAAGAGAACCACATCAACAAGCACAACTTCACGGTGCCGTTTGTCTGCGGCTGCCGCAATCTGGGCGAAGGTCTGCGCCGGATGGCGGAAGGAGCGGCCATGCTGCGCACCAAAGGCGAAGCCGGAACCGGCAACGTGGTGGAAGCGGTTCGCCATGCCCGTGCCGTCAACGGCGAGATTCGCCGCCTGACCAGTATGGACGAAACTGAATTATTCGCCTATGCCAAAGACATTCGCGCCCCCTACGATCTGGTGAAGGAAACCGCTGAACTGGGCCGCCTGCCAGTGGTCAATTTCGCCGCCGGTGGCGTGGCGACCCCCGCCGACGCCGCCCTCATGATGCAGCTTGGTGTGGATGGCGTGTTCGTTGGCTCCGGCATCTTCAAGAGCGGCGATCCAGCCAAACGCGCCAAAGCGATTGTGGAAGCCGTCACCCACTTCGACAACCCGGATGTGCTGGCGCAGGTCAGCACCGGCTTAGGCGAAGCGATGGTGGGCATCAACGTAACGCCAGACCAGGTCATTATGGGTAAACGCGGGTGGTAAATCCCGCCCGTTACTTGCGCCGTCTCTGAATGCGGTTCACTTCCGCAACCCCGATGATCTCACCGTTGAGGATCACGAGGCGGCGCTTGCCAAAGATGCGATGTAGCATCTGATTAATTTTGCGGCTTTCCTGACACCAGAAGTTTTCGAGTGTCAGTTTTGCCAGGTCTTCGAGAGTTGCTTGCTGTGAGGATGTGGAAGTCTGCTCAGCAAGTGACTCTC